>NZ_NCJX01000038.1:0-37111 GCF_002282635.1 Acidiphilium sp. 34-64-41
GCGAGCGTTAAGGAGGGTGCTGACATCAAACGTCAGAGGGGTCGAAATTGGACGCGATTTTCGCCCCTCAGGGGGTCGTTATTGCAAGCGAATTTACATACCTCTGACCCAAAACCCACGCGTCCACTAGATTGGACCACTCCTGCATCATATGGCGACGTTGATGCTCATACTCTGCCTTGTTGTACACGCCACGTGATGACCTTCCGTCCTCGTGCGCCAGGCATTTCTCGATCCAGTCGCTGTTGAAACCCAGCTCATTCAACAGGGTCGAACCGGTGCGCCGAAGATCGTGAACAGTGAAGGGTTCGAGCGGCAACCCCTCCTTTTTCGCCCTGACGACAACCGCAGTCGTGATTCGATTGAACGTCGCCCGCGACATCGGTGCGTCAGCATCGTAGCGTGACGGAAGGACATAGCGCGAATTTCCCGCGCAGGTTTTCAGCGCGATGAAGATATCAACGGCCTGCAGCGACAAGTAGACGTTGTGTGCTTTCGACCGCTTCATTCGCTCCTTGGGTATCGACCATAGGGCGTTCTCGAAATCGACTTCATCCCACGTCGCGTCCTGCAGTTCGCTTTTCCTCACCATCGTCAAAAGGAAGAGTTTCATTCCCAGCCGTATAGTCGGCAGAGTCGGCACATGCTCGAGCTGACCGAGCATAACGCGAATCTCCGCGGGGGAGAGCGAACGGTCCTTCGGAACGAAGGTCGCGATGGAAGCGGGCCCAACTTCATCCGCCGGGTTGGCAACCTTCTCGCCATGCAGGATCGCGAATGCAAAGATCAGCTTCACGATATCCCGCACATGGACGGCCGTGGCTGGAGCGCCGCGCTCCTTCACCTTCCCGCACATCATCCGGAGATCGTCAGGCGCGATCTCCGTCAAAAGCCTGTTTCGAAACGTTGGCAGGATGTCCCGCTCGTAGATCGAGCGCCGCATAGCGCGCGTGCTGTCGGCCATGCGGGAATCCTGGAACCATTTCTCGCCGAACTCGCCGAACCTCTTCGCCTCCTTCAATCGCCGCTTGTCGTGCTGCTTCTCTTGAGCAGGGGACCGTCCCTCTGAAATGGCCCGCTTCGCATCGATCAGCTTCTCGCGAGCCCTGGCAAGGGAGAGGCCATCTGGGCCGTATCGGCCGAGCGTCAGCGTCTCCCGACGTCCATTGAGGCGGTAGTCGTACCGGAACACGATCGCCCCCGACGGCTGCACCACAACGTACATACCGTCGCGATCGCTAACCTTGTACAATTTATTCTGTGATCTCAGCGCCTTAATCGCAGTGTCAGTAAGCATGGGGCCTCCAAAACCGTCTAAAATCCGGAGAGAGCCGCCAATTATACCGTCAGGCCAAAACAGGCGATGCTGGAAGCATAATTTCTGTTTTATATCAGCCTGTTAATACCAAGAAAAATACCGTCAGCAGCTCTCTTAGCCCTGACGGTATAGCGAAATTTCAAATCGAACAAGTTCCCCCATACCGCCTGCTATACCGTCAAATCGGAGCGCTGCCCCTCGATAGACAACGACAGACGGTGATAGGACTATTGTTATTTTTCAACGGCTTATTGCGTACCGTAGCGTATAAATGGATACTGCCGGAGGGGTCAAAATCATTCCCACTCGATGGTACCGGGGGGTTTGCTGGTGATGTCGTAGGTGACGCGGTTGATGCCGCGGACTTCGCCGACGATGCGGCCGGCGACGCGGGTGAGGAACTGCATGTCGAAGGGGAAGACGTCAGCCGTCATGCCATCGGTGCTGGTGACGGCGCGGAGCGCGCAGGCGAAATCGTAGGTGCGGCCATCCCCCATGACGCCGACGCTGCGGACCGGCAGGAGGGCGACGAAGGCTTGCCAGATGGCATCGTACAGGCCGGCGGCGCGGATTTCCTCGAGGTAGATGGCGTCGGCCCGCTGGAGGATTTTGACTTTTTCGCGATCGACCGGGCCGGGGATGCGGATGGCGAGGCCGGGGCCGGGGAAGGGGTGGCGGCCGACCAGGGTTTCCGGCAGGCCCAGTTCGCGGCCGAGGGCGCGGACCTCGTCCTTGAACAATTCGCGTAGGGGTTCGACCAGTTGCATCCGCATCCGCGCGGGCAGGCCGCCGACATTGTGGTGGGATTTGATGACGGCACTCGGGCCGCCGGTGACCGAGACGCTTTCGATCACATCCGGGTAGAGGGTGCCCTGGGCGAGGAAATCGGCGCCGCCGAGTTTGGCCGCTTCCTGTTCGAACACGTCGATGAACAGGCCGCCGATGATCTTGCGCTTCTGTTCGGGGTCGGCAACGCCTGCGAGGGCGGCGAAGAACAGGTCTGACGCGTCACGGTGGATCAGGGTGATGTTGAAACGGTCGCGGAAGACGCGGATGACATCGTCGGCCTCGCCGGCGCGGAGTAGCCCGTGATCGACGAAGATGCAGACCAGTTGATCGCCGATCGCTTCGTGGATCAGGGCAGCGGCCACCGAACTGTCGACGCCGCCGGACAGGCCGCAGATGACGCGGCCGGTGCCGACCTGGGCGCGGATTTTGCCGCGCGCGACATCACGGAAGTTCGCCATGGTCCAGGTATTCGAGAGGCCGCAGACATTGTGCACGAAATTGGCGAGGAGCTGGGCGCCGTGCGGCGTGTGGATGACTTCCGGGTGGAACATCAGGCCGTAGAAGCGGCGGGTATCGTCGGCGATGACGGCGAAGGGTGCGCCGTCGCTGGTGGCGACCGTGCGGAAGCCGGGCGGCGGGGCGCTGATATGGTCGCCGTGGCTCATCCATACCTGCTCACGGCCGCCCTGGGTCCAGGCGCCGTCGAACAAGGTGCAATCATCGGTGATGTCGACGAAGGCGCGGCCGAATTCGCGGATATGGGCGCCGCTGACATCGCCGCCGAGTTGGGCGCACATGGTCATCTGGCCGTAGCAGATGCCGAGCACGGGGACATCCGATTCAAAGACGAGTTCGGGCGCGCGAGGGGAGTTTTCGTCGCTGACGCTGGCCGGGCCGCCGGAGAGGATGAAGCCGCGCGCCTTGAAGGCGGCGATACGGACGGGATCGGCATCGAAGGGCCAGATTTCGCAATAGACCCCGGCCTCGCGCAGCCGGCGCGCGATCAGTTGCGTCACCTGGCTGCCGAAGTCGAGGATCAGAATCCGTTCGTCGGTCAGCTCATTCATGGAGCGTCATGAGCATGACCGGCGCGGGGTTTCAATAGGCGGACGTCCGCTTGGTGGTCAGACCAGATGTTCGGCGAAGAAGGCGAGGCTGCGGTCTTCGGCCAGCTTGTTGGCCTCGGCGTTGAAACTCGCCCGCGCGTCGCAGCCGAAACCGTGATCGGCGCCCTCGTAGATGAAGACCGGGATTTCGGGCTGGGAGGTCTTGATCGCTTCGACATCGGTGAGCGGGATGCCTTTGTCGAGCGCGCCGAAATGCAGCTGCACCGGGCAGGCGATGGGCGCTTCCTTGGTTTGCACGATGCCGCCGCCGTACCAGCCGATCGCGGCCTTGAAGCTCTTGCTGCGGGTCGCACCCCACCAGGCGATGGTACCGCCCCAGCAATAGCCGATGATGCCGGTCGGGCGGGGGCTGAGTTTTGCGGCGGTCGCCTCGATATCGAGCATGACGTTGGATTCGGCGATGGCCGCGCGCAGTTCGAGGCCTTTTTTGATGCCGTCGGGCGTGTAGTCGAGTTCGACGTTGCGTTCGGCGCGGTCGAACACGGCGGGTGAGAGCACGCGGTAGCCAAAGCTTGCCAGGTGATCGGCGATTTCGCGCATGTGCTGGTTGACGCCGAAGATTTCCTGCACGACCACCAGCGCACGCTCGGCTTTTTCATCGCCGGCGGCGTAGGCGTGGAATTTATGGGCGTCGGACGCGGTCAGTTCGATCATTTCACCCAAGATCAGTCTCCTTGCGGGGTTGCGAACGCGGCGAAATCGCGCGCGATGCGTTCATAGATGTGACGTTTGAACGGGACGGCGAGAGCGGGGATGGTCGCGAAATCGGCCCAGCGCCAGTCGATGAATTCGGGGTTTGGGTCTGCATCGAGCCGGATCATGGCGTCGGTGCCGGTAAAGCGTAGGGCGAACCAGCGCTGGCGTTGGCCGCGATGGCGGTTGCCCAGCCGGGCCGCGATATCGGGCGGGAAATCGTAGGTGATCCAGTCGGGGATTTCGCCGATGATGGCGGCCTCGGTGGTGCCGATTTCCTCACCGAGTTCGCGCAGCACGGCGGTGCGCGGGTCTTCCCCGGCATCGATGCCGCCTTGCGGTAATTGCCAGGGGTGGGTGAAGCTCGCCTGATGCCCGGCGCGACGCGCGATCAGGATTTGCCCGACGCGGTTGAACAGGGCGGCGCCGACGTTGGGCCGATAGGGCAGGGTGGCCGGGTCGGTCATCGCGATCCGGCGGGCAAAGCGAGCGCGCTGACCGGGACGAGAGCGATATGGGCGGCGCCGAGGCTCTTGCACCACGCTGCCAGGGCGGCGATTGCCGGGCCGGTCGGCCGGTCCAGGACGCCGAGCGCGTGGCCGTGGGCGAGGGCGATGGTGCCGAGCCGGTTGAGGTCGGCCGTTTCGGCGGCGATGCCGGTATCGGGGTCGATCACGATGTCGGCGATACTGGAGGCAACGCCGGGGGGTGGGGTGACGTTGGGACTGGCAATGATCATGAAGACGCCGGCCTTGGCGAGTTGGCCACCGAGCCATGCGGCGGCGTGCTGATGTTTCAGGAACAATTCTGGCACCGTAAGGCCGATTGTATCGGTGACGCCGGCATAGCCTGCGGCGCGCGACAAGGCCCAGTCGAGCCGTTTCAGATTATGCGGTGCCGCCGAGCCGGCGCGGAGTGCATCATCGCCGGCGGTAAACGTGGGTTCGCCATCGACCTGCATCGGCAGGCCGATGATGGTTTCATGGCCGGCTGCGCGGGCGGCGGCGGCGATGGTTTCGTCATGCGGCGCATAGGGTGACAAGGCGAGGGAGATTTGCGGGGGCAGGTTATGTACCGCGGCGAGGCTTGGGGTGAGGGCGTAGCCGATGCCGGCGATCATGATCGCGACGCGCGGTTCATCGGCCGCCGCGGTGGCGCGGGCCGCATAATAATGCATCGGGGTGACGCCGTAGGGACCCGGATGCGGGATTTTCCACGCGGGATCGACGCTGGAGGCTGCCTGGAGCATCGGGCTGGGCACGGGTATGCCGTTGCCGCGCGCGGCAAGCGCCGGGACTGATTTGATCGGGCCGAGATATTGCAAAACGGCAACGCCGATGACCACGACGGCCGCGACGCATCCCCAGAACAGCTTCAGTGAGGGTGGTACGCGCGGCATGGCTGGAAGGGAGATCAGTGTGCCGCGTCCGCCTGGCTGGACCCGCCCTGCTGGGCCATGGCGCGGGCCAGTTTCAGCGCCATCTGCAACTGATAGTCGGTCGCGGGTTTTTCAGGGTCGAGCTTCGGCCAGCCGACCGGCGGGCGCGGTGCGATGGTTTTGGCCATGGCGGGGAGCACCAGCTTCGGCGGCAGGATCGGCGCCTTCATGCCGGACGGGTTGTGGAATGCGTTCGGCATGTTGGCTTCGCGGATTTTCGGGAATTGATCCTTCGGGTTGGCGCTTTCATGCACGACCACATCCGGCTGCACGCCGTAATCCTGCAATGATTTGCCGGAAGGCGTGTAGTAGAGCGCGGTGGTCAGGCGCAGCGCGCCATGGTCGGGGATGGTGAAAATTGTCTGCACCGAGCCCTTGCCGAAGCTGCGCGTGCCCATGACGACCGCGCGGCGGTTTTGTTGCAGGGCGGCGCTGACGATTTCGGCGGCGGAGGCGGTACCGGAATTGACCAGGATGACCAGCGGCGTGTGTTTGACCAGCGTATCGTCCGGGTGGGCGTACCAGACTTCGTCATCGGAGCTGTGACGGCCGTGGGTGGAGACGATTTCGCCGGTTTGTAGGAAATCGTTCGCGACAGCGATGCCCTGGTTGAGCAGGCCGCCGGGGTTGTTGCGCATGTCGAGCACATAGGCATCGACATGGCCGTGGCTTTCACGGCGGAGTTTGTGCACGGCGCGGCGGATGTCGCGGCTGGCGTTTTCGGAAAAGCTCGCGAGCCGCATATAACCGATCTTGCCGTAGAGCTTGTCCTTGACCGCCTGGACATGGATGGTTGCGCGGGTCAGGGTATCGACGATCGGCTTGTCGACACCGGCGCGCTTGATGGTCAGGGTGATCTTGCTGCCCGGCGGGCCGCGCATCGCGGTGACCGCCTTGTCGAGCGTGAGGCCGACCATCGGCTTGCCGTCGATCCCGACGATCAGATCGCCGGGTTTGATGCCGGCCTTGGCGGCGGGCGTGCCATCGATCGGGCTGATCACCTTGATGAAGCCGGCCGCCTGCGAGACTTCGAGGCCGAGGCCGCCGAACTGGCCGCTGGTTTCGGCCTGCATGTCCTGGTACTGTTGCTTGTTCATGTAGCCGCTGTGCGGATCAAGCCCGGCCAGCATGCCGTTCATGGAATCATAGATGAGTTTTTTCGAGGGTTCGGGCATCACGTAGTCGGCCTTGACCCGCTGGAAGATGTTTTCGAACAGGCCGAGTTGCTGATAGGTGTCGCTGCCCGCCGGCGCATCGGCCAGCGCACCGCGCACCACCGGGGCGATGACGCCGATTCCGACACCGGCAATAAAGGTGCCGGCGATCAACAAGCTGGTCCGAAACTTCATCCGCGCCATCCTTTTGCCACGTCCAATCGCTACTGTCTCAACCAATAATGCGCCCTGACCGGAAGTCCAGTACCGGATTTCGCGCCGCCCCGGAACCTACGTGCCGCCGCCGAAATGACCGGCGGGGTCGATCGCGGTGCCGTGCTGGCGCAGTTCCACGTAAAGACGCGGCTGATTGCCTGGATCGTGCGGGTCATATCGTGCCATGCTGCCGACCGGTTGGCCAGCCCGGACTGACTGGCCGACGCTGACGGAAAACCGATCAAGCCCTGCCATCACGAAATCGTATCCGCCGCCGCAATCGAGAATGATCAACTTGCCGTAACTCTCGAACGGTTTTGCGAACACCACCTGGCCGGCACAGGCGGCGCTGACCACGCCGCCCGGCGATGCCGCAAACGTGTCGCCGGTTGCCGGACCCGCCGCCGTTGGTGCGCCGAACGCGCGGACCAGTTTGCCGGCGACCGGCGCGCCGCGCAGTGGTTGCGGGACGGCGCCGGCCGGTGCGGGCAAGCGCGCGGCGGCCGCCTGCGCGCGGGCCTTGGCCGCTGCACGACGATTGTGCTCTAATCGGGCGATCACAGCCACCAGGTCGTGCGCATTTGCTGCCGCGGTATTTGCCGCACGCTGTTCCGCCGTGTGCCGGGCGATCGACGCGGTTTCCTGGGAGCTGACCTTCGCAATATCGGTCTGCAGCGCGGCGTCGCTTGCCTGCTGGGCCGTGATGGCTTGCGTCAGCACGGCCTGCTGGGTGCTGAGAGCGGTGGTCAGTGCGGCGTAGCGCCGCCGTGCGGCGCGCAAGGCGGTTGCGCGGGCGCCGATTTCGCGGGTCAGCCCCTGCATCACGAGTGCCCCCTCCGCGGCGCGGCCGGGTGCGGCATCCGCGGCCAGCAAGGTCGCGGCCGGGTGCAGGGCAAGCCGCGCCATCAAGGGCAGCAAGGGCGCGATTGCCGCCGAATCGGCCTGTAGCTCGGCACGGGCGGCATTTGCCTGGCGGGTCAGATGATCGAGCTTCTCGACGAGGCCTGCCGTTGCGGTCTCATCGACCCGCAAGGCGGCGGCCGCCGCGACCTCACGCGTCACCAGCGCCGCCTGCTGCGCCCGCGCCGCCGCGGCCGCGCGCAACGCCGCCGCCGCGGCCGCCTGATGCTGCTGCGCCGCCCGATTGTCCGCATCCAGCCGTGCTCGCGCCCGGTCCAGCGACCCGGCCTGCGCGATGCCGGACAGGATGATCAGGATGGCTGCAACTGAGGGGGTGAGGCAGGTGAAGAAGAAGGCCAGGGGGCTTTGCCCCCTGGCCCCCCACCAAAGGCAGGGCCTTTGGAATCCATTCGTTTTAGGCGCGGGGAGGGCGGGCACGGGATTCGGCACGGCAATCGCCTGGACGCCCTCCTCGCGCCTAAAACTAGCGGGTTCTAAGGGCTCCGCCCTTAGCGGGGTCCAGGGGCCGAGCCCCTGGCCTTCTTCCTTGTCTGCCTCACCCCCCAATCGCAGCCGTCCCGATCAACGAGGTTCCGGTCATTTCGGCCGGTTGGGCGATGCCGAGCAGGGCGAGGATAGTGGGGGCGAGGTCGGCGAGGCGGCCGTCGTGCAGTGTGGTGCCTGGTGCCGCGCCGGCGAGCAGGACGGGCACGCGGTTGAGCGTGTGGGCGGTGTGGGGGCCGCCGGTTGCGGGGTCGCGCATCAGTTCGCAATTGCCGTGATCGGCGGTCACGATGAGGCTGCCGTGCTGGGCGGCAATGGCGGCGGCGATGCGGCCGAGACAGGTATCGACGGTTTCGACGGCTTTGATGGCGGCGGCGAGGATGCCGGTGTGTCCGACCATGTCCGGGTTGGCGAAGTTCAGCACGATCATATCGAGGTCGCCGGCTTCGATGGCGGCGACGACTTTTTCGGTCAGTTCGGGTGCGGACATTTCGGGTTGCAAGTCGTAGGTGGCGACCTTGGGTGAGGGGACCATGATGCGGTCTTCGCCTTCGAACGGCGTTTCGCGGCCGCCGTTGAGGAAGTAGGTGACGTGCGGGTATTTTTCGGTCTCGGCGGCGCGGAGTTGGCGTTTGCCGGCGCGGGCGACGACTTCACCGAGCAGGTTGGTCATCGGGTTCGGCGCGAACAGGCAGTGCATGAGTTTGTCGATATGGTCCGAGTAGGGGACCATGCCGAGGGCGGCGGCGAATTTCGGGACCAGGGCGCGGGAGAAGCCATCGAAGCCGGGGTCGAGCAGGGCGGTGAGGATTTCGCGGACGCGGTCGGCGCGGAAATTGGCGCAGAGCAGGCCGTCGCCATCGCTGATGCCAGCATATCCGGTGATCACGATGGGTTTGACGAATTCATCGGTGATGGCGGCGCGGTAACTGGCGCGCACCGCCTCGACCGGATCGGTCGCGGCGGTGCCTGCGCCATCGACCAGCAGGTCGAACGCGCGTTCCACCCGCTCCCAGCGGTTATCGCGGTCCATGGCGTAGTAGCGGCCGATGATGGTGGCGATTTCGGCGCCGGAGGGAATGGCATCGATCAGGGTTTGCAGGCAGTCGGCGGCGCTTTCAGGGGCGGTGTCGCGGCCATCGGTGATAGCGTGAATGAACACCGGCACGCCGGCATCGGCAATGATGGTGGCGAGGGCGGCGACGTGGCGTTGATGGGCGTGGACGCCGCCGGGCGAGATCAGGCCGAGCAGGTGGCAGGCCCCTTCGGATTGTTTCAGGGCGGCGATGAAGCGTTGCAGGTCGGGGTTGGTGGCCAGCGAGCCATCGGTGATGGCGGCATCGATGCGCGGCAATTCCTGCATGACGACGCGCCCGGCGCCGATATTGGTGTGGCCGACCTCGGAATTGCCCATCTGGCCGTCCGGCAGGCCGACATCGTTACCGCAGGTGCGCAGGAAGGCGTGGGGCGAGGCTTGCCAGAGGCGGTCGAAATTGGGCGTTTGCGCCAGCGCGACGGCATTGTCGGCCTGGTCTTCACGCCAGCCGAAGCCGTCGAGAATGGTCAGCATGACCGGTTGTTTCATGGTGGTCTCCTGGACGGGCGGCGATGGGATGCCGGCGGCGGGCCGCGTGGCGGCAGGTTCCGGTTGGGCGAACTGCGGTCTATATAACGGTCATGCTGATCGATTCCCATTGCCATCTGGATTATTTCACGGAAACCGAGCGGCCGGCGGTGCTGGCGCGCGCGGCTGCGGCGGGGGTGGGCGAGATGGTGACGATCGGCACCAGCCTCGCGCAGTCGCAGCAGGCCATAGCGATGGCGGCTGGGGCCGCGAATGTGTGGGCCTGCGTGGGCGTGCATCCGCACAATGCGGGCGGGGAGGGTGGTGTGCCGGCTGCCGAGACGATCGCGGCTTTGACTGCGCATCCAAGGGTGATCGGGATCGGTGAATCCGGGTTGGATTATTTTTACGACAAGGCACCGCGCGACGCGCAGGCGGCGAATTTTGCAGCGCATATCCGGGCCGCGCAACTCACTGACCTGCCGCTTGCGATTCATGCGCGGGATGCCGATGAGGATATCGCATCGATGCTCGAGGCGGCTTATGCTGAGCAGCCGTTTTCGTTTTTGCTGCATTGTTTTTCATCCGGCCGCGAATTGGCCGAGCGGGCTCTGGCGATCGGCGGGTATGTGTCGTTTTCGGGGATTTTGACGTTTCCGAAATCGGACGATCTGCGGGCGATCGCGCGGGATGTGCCGGCGGATCGGGTGCTGGTGGAGACCGATTCGCCGTATCTGGCGCCGGTGCCGTTGCGCGGCAAGCGTAATGAGCCGGCCAATACGGTGCATACCGCGCGCGTGCTGGCCGGCGTGCTGGGGCTGAGCGAGCCGGCGCTCGCGGATTTGACCAGCCGGAATTTTCGCCGCCTGTTCACCAAGGCGGCATGAGGTTTCGCGTCACGCTGCTCGGGACCGGCGGGTCGGCAGGTTTGCCGCAGATTGGTGGCGCCGATGGCGCAGGCGATTGGGGGAGTTGCGATCCGGCCGAGGCGCGCAATGCGCGGACGCGGGCGAGCATTGTGATCGAGAGCGCGGCGGGACGGTTGCTGGTGGATACGGCGCCAGAAGTGCGGTTGCAGCTAACCGCGAACCGGATTGGCCGGATCGATGCGGTGCTGTTTACCCATGCGCATGCTGATCATATCGCCGGATTGGACGAGGTGCGGATTCTGAACCGGATTCTGGGCGCGCCGATCCCTGGTTACAGCGACGAGCGGACCTGGGATGAGTTGGTCCGGCGGTTCAACTATGCATTCAAGCCCTGGCAACCGCCGGGTTTTTTTCGGCCGGTGATCGATACGCACAGAATCGCGCCGGGCGAGACGAACCGGATTTGTGGCCTGCCGGTCGGTATCATCGAGCAGGATCATGGGTTTATTCCCTCGCTCGGGCTGAGGATTGGCAATTTTGCCTATTGCACCGATGTGATGCGGTTCGACGACGAGGAGTTCGCGCGGTTAGCAGGGATCGACACCTGGGTGGTCGATTGTTTCACGCGCGGACCGAAACATCCGACCCATGCCAATCTGGATCAGGTGCTGACGTGGGTGGACGCCTTACGGCCACGGCGGACGATCTTGACGCATATGGGGCCGGACATGGATTACGCGACGCTGCTGGCAGGGCTGCCAGCAGGAATCGAGCCTGGGTATGACGGCATGGTAATCGAGGGAGAAGTAACGTGACGCAGGACGAAAAACTGGACCGGTTGGCCGAGATTGCCGTGAAGATCGGTGTCAATGTGCAGAAGGGGCAGGAGTTGATCGTCAACGCGCCGATCGATGCACGGGCGCTGGTGCAGCGGATTGTGGCGCATGCGTATGATGCGGGTGCCACGCTGGTGGTGCCGTTGTTCGTGGATGATGTGGTGCAACGGGCGCGTTTCGTGCATGCGGATGAGGAGAGTTTCGATTTCGCGCCGGCGTGGTTGTATGAGGCGATGGCGAAATCGCTGGGTGATGGCGCGGCGGTGCTGACCATTGTGGGGTCGGACCCGATGCTGCTGGCGGGATGCGACCAGGCGCGGATCGGGCGGGCGCAACGGGCGACGGCGGCCGCGATGAAGCCGGTCCGCAATCTGATCAGCAGTTTTTCGACGAATTGGTCGATCCTGTCGTTCGCGACGCCGGGTTGGGCGGCTTCGGTGTTTCCCGATGAGCCGCGCGATGCGGCGGTGGCGAAATTATGGGATGCGATTTTCGCAGTCAGCCGGGTCGATCAACCCGATCCGGTGCGCGCGTGGCGTGACCATGCGGCGACGCTGGGGCGCCGCTGCGACGTGCTGAACGACAAGCGCTTTGCCGCACTGCGGTTTCGCGGACCGGGGACGGATTTGCGGGTCGGGCTCGCCGAGGATCATCGCTGGGCTGGTGGTTCGGTTGAGTCGCGCAATGGCACGGTGTGTCTGCCGAACATGCCGACCGAGGAAGTGTTTACAATGCCTCACAAGATGAAGGTGGAAGGCGTTGTTTCTGCGACAAAACCTCTGGTCAATGGTGGTGCACTGATCGAAGGGATATGGGTGCGGTTCGAGGCCGGGCGTATCGTTGAGGCACAAGCGTCGAAGGGGCAGGACGTGTTCCGCGCTCTGATCGGCACCGATGAGGGGGCGGCGCGGTTGGGCGAGGTGGCGCTGGTGCCGGAGGTCTCGCCGGTCGCGCAATCGGGACTGATTTTCCGCAACACGCTGTTCGATGAAAACGCTGCCTGCCATATCGCGCTCGGCCAGGCGCTGTCGTTGAACATGGAGGGCGGCTGCGATGCCGCGCGCGGGGCGAACGAGAGCTTGATCCATGTCGATTGGATGATCGGGTCAGGGCAGGTGGATGTCGATGGCATCACGGCTTCAGGTGCGGTGGAACCGGTGATGCGGGCGGGGGCGTTTACGCTGGGATGATCAGCGTGACGCGGTATCGTTCCCGGGACAGTGGTGGGTGGCATGTTCCGGCAGGTCCCAGCTTCGGTCCATCACCCAATCCCGCCAGTCCCAGGCGTAGGCGGCGGGCCGGCGATCGGCCAGGATCGGGCGCTGGCGTTCGCCGAGCGCCGTTGTGAAGGCGAGGCGCCACGGGTGTGGAATGTCGTCGATCAGGATGTAGTGGCGTTGCCGGCTCGGGGTATGGATGGGAACGAGCGCCAACAGGGACCGCTTGGTCTTGGGCGTTTCGGTGTTGAAAACCGCGCCGGCAGGCGGGTCTTGCCACGTCATGATGCGCAGTCTGTGTGTGGGAGTTTGTGATGATCGCCGTAGGCTAAGATCATGATTGCCTTCGTATTTGTACGACCTCGGTCAGTTTTGTTATGGGGTGGGGCGAGGTGATATTGTTATAACGTTGCAACGGCTAACTATTATCACAAACTTGGCTTTTTCACCGGTAGACTCGGAATTTACTTATATCGTTTAACGCGAACAAAATCAGGAAGCATGCTACTTTTAGTTGTGGTAGGCGTGACGCAGGTTTGCCCATGTTGGACTTCCCGGGCGTGAGTTGTTATCCGGATTTCAACGATCAGGAGACGCTCAATGCAACAGCGCGACCCCACCGCCTTGCGTAGTTACCGCTGGTTCGGTGCCAGTGATCTGCGCAGTTTCGGCCATCGCTCGCGCATTCGCCAGCTTGGCTTCGACCTTGAGGATGTGGCGGGCCGGCCGGTGATTGCGATCATCAACACCTGGAACGGGCTGGCGCATTGCCATGGGCATTTTCCCGCACGGGTGGAGGCGATTAAGCGCGGCGTGCTGGAGGCGGGGGGATTTCCGGTCGAGGTACCGGTGATGGCGCTGCCGGAGAATTTCGTGAAGCCGACCACGATGCTCTATCGCAATCTGCTGGCGATGGAAGTGGAAGAGAATCTGCGCTCATTGCCGGTCGATGGGGCGGTGCTGATGGGCGGGTGCGACAAGACGACGCCGGCGACCATCATGGGGGCGATCAGCGCGGGGTTGCCCGCGATTTTCATGCCGGCCGGGCCGATGCTGCGGGGCAATTGGGGCGGCAAGATTCTGGGCTCGGGCTCGGATATCTGGAAATTCTGGGACGAGAAGCGCGCGGGCAATATTTCCGAGGCGCAATGGGCGGAGATGGAATCCGGCATCGCGCGGTCGGACGGGGTGTGCATGACGATGGGCACCGCGATGACGATGACCTCGCTCGCCGAGGTGCTGGGGCTGACGCTGCCGGGGGCGACCTCGATCCCCGCGCCGGATTCGGGCCATGCGCGCATGGCGACGGCGACCGGGCGGCGCGCGGTTGATCTGGTGTGGGAGGGTCGCAGGATGACCGATATTCTGACCCTGGCCAGTTTCGAGAATGCGATTATTGCGAGTGCGGCGCTGGCGGGTTCGACCAATGCGATCATTCACTTGATCGCGATGGCGCGGCGAGCGGGGATTGCGCTGGAGCTTGGCCAGTTCGATCAGCTTTCGGCAGGCGTGCCAGTGCTCGCGAATATCAGGCCGTCGGGCGAGTATCTGATGGAGGATTTTTTCTATGCGGGTGGGCTGACTGCATTTTTGACCAGGCTGGCGGATCGGCTTGATTTATCGGCGGCGACGGTAAACGGGGCGACGCTGGGTGAGAATATTGAGAACGCAACAATCTGGAACGAGGACGTTATTCGCCCGGTTGGGAACCCGGTTTCACAGGCCGATGGGCTGGCGGTGCTGCGCGGCAATCTGGCGCCGGACGGGTGCGTGATGAAAGCATCGGCGGCGGAACCGAGGTTGCTCAAACATGAAGGACCAGCCTTGGTGTTTGATGATTATGATGCTATGGCGCGCGCCGTGGCCGACCCGGCGCTCGATGTTACGCCCGATCATGTGCTGGTACTGCGCAATGCCGGGCCGCTAGGCGGGCCGGGGATGCCGGAGTGGGGGATGTTGCCGATTCCGGTGAAGCTGCTGCGGCAAGGCGTGCGCGACATGCTGCGGATTTCCGATGCGAGAATGAGCGGGACCAGTTATGGCGCGTGCATTCTGCACGTGGCACCGGAAGCGTTCGTCGGCGGGCCGCTCGCGCTGATCCGCACCGGGGATATCATTGCGGTGGATGTTGCGGCGCGCACGATCGATGTGCGGCTGAGCGCGGATGAGTTGGCCGCGCGGCGGGCATGGTGGGTGGCGCCGGCGCCACGGTATCCGCGGGGATATGGCGCGATGGCGGCAGCCCATATCGGCCAGGCCGATAAGGGCTGCGACTTCGATTTTCTACAGCGTCCCGGCGCGGTGCCGGAGCCAGAGATCCATTAGGTTCAGGGCGCTTTGGATGTCGCGCCGACCGCCTGATTCTGATGGGCGGTTTTATGGCCCATGGTTTTGGAGACGTGCGAGCGGCGCTTCATGTGCGACGACGTTGCGTGGGTGCGCGAGTGCGATGTGCGCTTGAGCGTGCGCTTATGGCCGCTCATGGCGGTCTGATGGCGCGCGGCGGCGCCGGCATCCTTTTTGGTGGAGTGCGACATCGCGGTGGTGGTGCTCTGGGCATGAGCGGAAATCATGGATGTCATGCCGGCAAGCAATAACGTGGTGCCGAGGGCGATAGCGGGTCCGATGGATCGATGGGCGGCCTTGGTTTTCATGATGATCTCCTGATGATGTACAGCACTTGGTGCAGGCGGGGGCAAAACAAAGTTACAATCAGGCAAGGCCAGACTGCGCTGGTTGGGGCGCGCACAAAGATCGCAGAAGAAATATTATGGAAACTCGTATTGCCGTGATTTGTGCTTTGGGTATGCCGGATCACGATTTGGCCTCGGCATGCGGCGTGCACAGATCGGCCACAGATCCGCCTGAATTGCCCAACAGAGTGGTCAGATCAAATCGAGTTGGTCAGGAACCGTAAACATGGAACACGCTGCCGATCATAGCATTGCGATCGTCGTGCCGGTGCATAACGAGGCTGCCAATATCGAGCCGTTGCTGCGCGAAATCCGCGCCGCGATGGCCGGGCTCGATTACGAGATTGTTTATGTCGATGATGGCAGCACCGATGCGACCGCCGCGATCCTGGCGGCGCAGGCGCGCGAGAACACGGATTTGCGGGTTATCCGGCATCGGGCCAGTTGCGGCCAGAGTGCGGCGATCATTACCGGGGTACGCGCGGCCGATGCGACGTGGATCGCGACGCTCGATGGCGATGGCCAGAACGATCCGGCCGACATTCCCGCGATGTTCGCGGCGGCACGCCGCAGTGATCGGGCCGGAGCGCCGGTGCTGATCGCCGGGCATCGTCAGCGCCGGCAGGATGATGCGATCAAGCTGCTGAGTTCGCGGATTGCCAACAACGTGCGCGCGCGGCTGCTGGGCGAGAGACATTCATGTCCCTACCCCAGTTTGATCATATGCACCGGTTTCTGCCCGCCTTGGTCATCCGTGCCGGCGGGGTGGTGATATCGCACCCGGTTGGCCATAGGCCGCGCCACGCCGGGGCCTCGCATTATGGCACGTGGGGCCGGCTGAAGGTTGGCGTCGTCGATCTGGCTGGGGTTGCCTGGCTGCAGCGCCGGTGGAACCGTCCGGACATCGTGACTGGCGCAACGGCGCAGACCAATGGGCCGGCCAGAGTGGATCGCGGCATCGTGGCGCGGCCGCTCGAACATAGCCATTAGGCGGCACCGACATGGGCTTTCGCTGGATTGGTCTGAAACCGTTCGCCAAGCCGGCGTTGCTGGTGATCGGGCTGACCGGTGGAGCGTTGGCGCTGCGGCTGCTGCCGTTCGGCGATATTTTGAAATCTCATGCACATAGCCACGCTGATGCCCGCGATATCGGCCTGTTCGTCGGGCTGGGCGCGTTGGCCTGCGCGGTTGGCATGCCTCGGCAGATCGTGGCGTTTGCCGCTGGCTACGCCTGGGGTGTGACGATCGGCGCCAGTATGGCGCTGGTGGCACAGGTAATCGGGTGTGCCGCCGATCTGTTCTGGGCGCGGTGGATTGCCCGGGATTTCGTGCAGGCGCGTCTGCGCGGCCGGGCGCTGCGGCTCGACCGGTTGTTGACGACCAGCCCGTTCATCAGCGCGCTCACGCTGCGGTTGATGCCGGTGGGCAATAATCTGTTGCTCAACCTGCTGGCCGGCGTATCGGCGGTGCCGGCGCGCGGGTTTTTATTGGGCTCGGCGGCCGGGTTTATTCCGCAGACGGTGATTTTCGCGTTGCTCGGCTCGGGCAGCCGGATTGCGCGGGCAACGCAGATCGAGATCGGCGTTGCGCTGTTCGTGGTCTCCACGTTGATCGGCGTGGTGTTGTTGCTGCGCGGGCGACGGAACCGGGACGAGCTCGCCGTGACGATGCGGTCGACCGGCTGATCCGCGCTACTGGCAAAGGGCCGTTGCCGCCTCGCTATCCGAACAGGCGACGACGCCGAGCGAGCCCGGATCGATCTGTTCGATGGTGATTTCCTTGCCGGCGCCGATCGGGGCGGCTGTGCCACCGAGGGCCGCAACCTTGGCGAAGAAGGTCGTCTGGTCGGGTTCCCTGCCCTGCCCTGCTGGTCCGTAAACCGCGAACACGCGATGGCCGGCCGCGAGACTTTTGGCCGCGCGTTTGACATGGGTCGTGGTTTGCCAGGGTGTCGCGTTGGGATCGCTCGACTTGCGTTCGAAGGCGAGCATGGCCGGGGCCGCGCCGTCGCTGACCAGGAGCATATCCCCTGCGGTCATCCGGCTTTCCAGCAGAACGGCAGCCTTGTCCCAGCGGGGTTTGGTTTCGGCGTGGTAATAGGGGGCGAGGTTGAGCAGCAGCAACAGGGTGGCAAGCACCAGCGCGGGTTTTTGCGCGCGATCGGCCAGCGCTTCGATGCCGAAGCCGGCCAGAATAAAGAACGGTGCGGCACTCCAGAGCAAGTAGCGCGGCAGCAGGACCGGGTGGATCAGCGAGATCAGCGCCAGGGTGAGCGGCAAGCCGAGGAAGGCGATGATGAGCACGACCAGCGGCGCCGCTTGGCGGCGCAGGTGCCAGACGCCGAGGGTCGCGAAGGCGAAAATCAGTGCTGAGAGGGCGGCATAGGCCGTGGGCAGAAGGCGCATCGTCACCATGGTGGCATCACGCAGGCCGTAGAGACTGGCGATATCCGCCCAGCCGGCGCGTGCTGACAGCGGCGGAATCCAGTTGAAGCTGCGCATGACGTGGTCATGGACGGCTTGGAGCATCGCGATGTAGCCAGGGGCGGCCGCGATGATGATGGCAAACTGGATGAGGCCCCAATTGGCGAGGAACCGCCGGCGCGCGGTGACGCGCGGCAGGATGGCCGCGGCCATTGCGACATTGGCGGTGATCAGCCAGGGGATCGCATCGCCCAGGGTCCAGAGGGCGGCGAGCGTACCCAATCCGTAGGCGGCCCAGGCGGCGCGTGGCGCGCGGCGGTCGCGCAGGCGCAGCCCGCCGGCATCGGGTGCCAGAGCGAGGCCGATCAGGCCATCGAGCCCGATCAGGATGAAGGTCATCATCAATGTATAGGAGCGGGCTTCCTGGCTGAAGCCGACCTGCAGGGGTGCGAAGGCCATCAGCAGGCCGGCAAACACGGCGGCGGCGCGGCCGCCGATTTTCCAGGCGATGGCGAAGACGAGGACGGCGTTGAGGGCGCCGGCAAGGGCCGGGATTGTCCGCAGTGCGGCCGGGCCGGCACCGGCGCCGAGGGCGATCATTGCGTGTTCGAGCAGGAAAAAGCTGGGGATGTGATGATGGCGCAGGGAATTGGCGATGACGCCTGGCAGCGCGAGCGAGGAGCGCTGGACGGTGAAAATCTCATCGAGCCAGAACGGTTTGGCACCCAGGTGATACAGGCGCGCGATCAGGCCGGCGATCAAGATGCCGAGGCCCGCAAGCCTGGCACCGACCGCGGTTTCACGGTGCGCGATGGCGGTGGGGGTGGTGGCGGACGGCGACCTGGTCATTGCAGTGGTTGCACCATGGGCTTGTAACGGGACGATAGCAGAGTGACCGGGCGCGTGCCGGATTTGTCAGGATAAGGCGTCGCTGTCGCCAAATTGGGCTTCGGGCATGGCAATCCAATGGCCGATCAGCCAATCATCGTCGATTGCCGCTTGTGGCGCGATGCCCGGGCCGCCGGGCGGTCGCTGTGGCGGCATGGCGGCGCGATGGCCGACCGGGGTCAGCCCGATGGCGGCAGCGGCGAAGTTGAAGAGGGAGCGATGGTGCATGGCATGGGGTTCCGCGATACCGATGCGATCGTTCAACAGGGGAATCATGGCGGAATGCGGGCCGTAAGGCGGAGACGGTGCGGCGCGATGCCCGGTCAGGGTTGCTTGCCGGGCAAACGAGACGCAGCGATCAGCGCCCGATCAGGGCCAGGGTGCGGGAGCTGGCGTGGACGAATTTGATGTAGCGCAGCAACGCGAACAGCGCGAGAATGAATCCGAGGTGCAGCGCCAGCAGGGGGCCCATCGCCGCGGTGGTGCGGAATACCAGCAGCGCGAGGGTTGGTGCGGAGTCGGTGGTGAATTGCAGGCCGAGCGGCCCGGAGGTGCCGACCAGCAGCCCTGCCCCGCCGATGACGCCGAGAATGACCGGGGCGCTCGACCAGAAATATGATCGTCCCAGTATTCGTCCTTACCGTAGCTATCGATCAGCACGCCGTGCGGTGCATCGTGCACGGCGCGGAGATGGCGGGTGTGGCGCGAATTGCCGCCGCGAAATGCAGATGGCGTGTTCGAGCAGCACGACGCGGGACCGGCTTCGGGGGCGGTGATGGCCACGCAGAGGGCCGCGTTGCCGCCGCCCACGACCAGCACATCCCACGTCGTGGTTTCGATTTTCGTGGCTTTCATGTCGCTCGGCGATGTGGTCATGGTTCGGCAGCCGGCGAGGTGTCGTGATCAATCGGACAGATCGATCCCCTTGGTTTCGTGAGTGGAAAGGATCGCGACGATCGCCATCAGCGCATACGCCATCACGAGCAGGCCGATATAGATGAAGGCGTGCTTGATGCCGACACTGTGGAGGATGAGGCCGGCGAGAATTGGGATCAGACCGCCGCCATAGACCTGCGAGATCTGGTAGCCGGCGCTCGCACCCGAGTCGCGGTAGCGGGTCGGGAAATTCTCGGTGTAGAAGGCCGGTATCGCGCCGTAGCCGAAGCCGAACACGAAGCCGAAGCCGATGATTTCGGCAATCGCGGCGAGGACGAGTTCATGCGTGTTGATCAGATAGAAATACGGAATCGCGAAAATCAGAAACACGATGGCAGAGGTGAGCAGAACGGTGCGGCGGCTGAGCCGGTCGGCCAGGAAGGCGCCGATGATCATGAACATCAGCATTGCGGCGGCGGCAATCAGCCCGATCCCTTCGGCCTGGCCGGCGGTGAAGCCGACCACTTTCATGTAGCTGGTGCCGAAGACGAAGCAGAGAAAGAATGCGCCGCTGAACATGGCGTTGACCACCGATGTGCGCAGGATCCGCAGCGGCATTTCGCGCCAGACGCGCGCGGCCGGATAATCGAGCACCTTGCGCTCGCTGCGCAGCGATTCGAACAGATAGCTGTCCTCGGTGCGCAGGCGGATGACGAGGCCGACGATGGCGACGGCGAAGCCGATGAAAAAGAAGATGCGCCAGCCGTAGGCGATGAAATCGGCCTCGGACATCAGCGATTTGACGAAAATCACGGACCCGAAGCCCAGCAGCAGGCCGATCGGGATGGCAAAACCGACCCAGGCGCCCCAGAAGGCGCGGTATTTGGAATTTGCCGCCTGTTCGATCACCCAGGTGGATGCGGTGCCGAACTCGGCGCCGAAGCTGATGCCCTGGGCGAGACGAAACACGATCAGCAGGATGGGGGCGGCGACCCCGATGGTGGCGTAGGTTGGGGTCAGGCCGATCAGGAGGGTGCTGACACCCATCAGCACGAGGGCGTAGACCAGGGCGTTCTTGCGGCCGGCGCGATCGGCGATATTGCCGAAGATGTAGGCGCCGACGGGGCGTATCATGATGCCGATGCCGTAGACGCCGATTGCGGCGGCGACGGCGGCGAGCGCGTGGAGCTTGAAGAAGATGCCGCCCCAGACGGTTGCGGCGATGATGCCGGTGACCAGGAAATCGTACTGTTCGATCACCGAACCGACGATGCTGGCGATCGCGACCTTCGTGATTTGTTTTGTTGTTGGAACGGGTCCGCTGGCGTTGATCGCTTGCATGTGCGTTGTCTCTCCTGGTCGGCGCTGCGAGGCTGTTGCCGCCGGCGCGATGGCAGCTGAACGCTCCGGCGGCAATCGCGCTGCAATTTTAATTCGTTATTGATCCATATCATTTATCGACGGATACGGTGACAGGCGCATCGCGCTAGCTGGCGTAGCGGCGCAGCAGGCGCGCGAAAATCGGCATCGCAATCATCATCAAGATCACCCGCAGGACATGGACCGCCAGGACGAAGGTGACATCGGTACGGCTCGATATGGCGAGCGCGAGGGCCGCGTAGATGCCGCCGGGCACGGTGGCGAGGTAGCCATCGTAAGCGCTGACGCCGGCGAGGTCGGCCAGCAGATAGCCCAGACCGGCGCAGATCAGATTGACCAGGATGATCAGCGCGGTTGCGGCAGGCAGCGTGCGGCCGACTTGTTTCAGCCGAGCCATGGTAAAGCGCACGCCGGCCTGCCAGCCGATCAAGGCGTAGGCGATCGCAATCAGCGGAAACGGCACGATTGCGCCCTTCGCGATGCCGCTGAGCGTGAATGCGGCGGCGATCAGCATGGGGCCGAGCAGGGTGCCGGCCGGCAGGCGGGTGAGCGCGGCGAGTGCGACACCCAGCACGCCGCTGACCACGAGCACGCCGATTCCGACATACCAAGCGGCGTGGTGGGCTATTCCTGGGGCGTGGGCGGCGGCGTGGTGCTCAGGGTGGAACAGCAGGGCCACGACCAGCGGCATGCTCGCGGTGACGATGCCGACACGCAGATATTGCACGATCGCGACCATGCGATCGTCACCGCCGAGTTGCGCCGCCAGCGACACAATGGCCGAGGCGCCGCCGGTGGTCAGGGCCAGCGCACCGGTGATCGGGTCGACATCGTGCCGGAGGCTGAGCAGGACGCCCGCCGCCATGCTGACGAACAGCGTCACCACGGTGACCAGCAACACCGGCAGGATATGCGCGCCGAGCGCCTGCATGGTGGAGGTTTTCACCAGCATGCCGATCATGACGCCGAGCACGGCCTGCGCCATGGTGACGGCGCGCACCGGTACGGCGGAGGGTGCGAGATTGCAGAGCGCCGCTATGGTGGCCACGAACAGGGCGGCAAATAATGCGGCGGAGGGCACATGGATCGCGGTGAGGCCGATGGTCACTACGAGGGTGACTGCGATCAACCCGATCCAACGCGGCAACTGCCCGCCCCCGCGCGCCGGGAACCCCGCTGTCATGGCCATAATGATGTCATCAGTCCGATCATTCGGCGATATGTCTGTATTACTGCCATGACGATGAACGTTGAACAATGAGATTCAGGCGATTTACCCCCCGGCGCAGAACTGGGATACAGAAGTCGCATGATGTCAGACCCATTGAGCCTTTGGTGATGCGGGCGGCGGTTTACTATGCGCCGGCCGCGGACGATCCGCTGTGGCGCGCCGGCACGGCGTGGCTTGGGCGCGATCCGGAGGCGAGGCTTGGTATCGTGCAGCCCGATATCGAGGGGCTGGTGGCGGCAACCGCCTCGCCGCGCCGCTACGGGTTTCATGCGACGCTGAAGCCGCCGATGGCGTTGGCGCATGGGTTGGACCGGTTGATCGACGATGTGCGGGCGCTCGCCCGCGCCATCGTACCGTTCGATGCGCCGAGGTTTACCGTGGCCCGGTTGGACGGGTTTCTGGCCTTGGTCGAAGCCGCGCCTTCGGCGCCGTTACGGGCTCTTGCGGATGCGTGCGTGGTCGGTCTCGACCATCATCGGATCGGCGAGAGTGCGGACCTTGTGGCACAGCGCGCGGTGGGGTTGGATGCGGCAGGCGAGGCGTATCTGAGGCGCTTTGGATATCCGTATGTGCTCGAACAGTGGCGGTTTCATATGACGCTGAGCGAGCGGCTGGCCGTGCCGCATCCGATCGAGGCGGCCGCACGGCAGTATTTCGGTGCGGCCTGCGCGGCGCCGAGGGCGATTGACAGTGTGGCGATCTATCGGGAGCCGGCGCCGGGTGCTGCGTTCGAACTGATCACGCGCATTCCGCTGGGGGCGTCGTAGCAGCGGACGCCCTATACGGGCGTCCACTTGGTTTGTTTAGCGGTTAGAGCCAGGCGCGGTGACGGACGGGGCGTTCGTGGCAAATTGCGTGCCGTAGGCGTTGTTGATCTTCTGGACGAGCTGGTCATGCTGCGTCGGTGACGGCGCGGCCTGTGCGATCAGGGGCGTTGCGAGGCTGAGGGTCGCTGCGACGACGGCGATGAAGGTCATTTTGGTCATGGCAAAAATCCTAGATTTACGTGGATGGGGAACTGCCATCTGGCAGGCGTGAGCCGGTCAGATGGCAGTGGGAGTTCAGGCGGTGGCACGGTTGCGCTGGATGGTGTCCAACTGATCGGTGTGAACCGTACGGCCGTCGGCCAGCTTTGCGTGCTTTACGGTCGCGGCGTTCGAGGGCGCGTGGACGATGATCGGGCTGGGCTGATAAATCGACGTGCCAACCGCGGCGTTTGCGGCCACCGGCGCAAATGCGCCGGCGACGGTTAGAACTGAAGCCAGAAGGGCAAATTTACGCATGGGAGTCTCTCCTTGGTCAAACGATGCAGGGGGTTCCCTGCTCTGCCGGAAGAGATAACTCTAACCATGAGATGTATTAAGCCGGCCATTCGCTCTAATACTCATACGTCTACGGTATGAATTTTGCCGATGCCTTGGATCGGACACAGTCGTTGCGGCCCGCCGAAATTTGGCAGCAGCCGCAACGCATGATTGGGCCAGTTTTTGAAGGGGGTTTTGGTGAGCCCGGAGGGAATCGAACCCTCGACCCCAAGATTAAAAGTCTCGTGCTCTACCAGCTGAGCTACAGGCTCTCACCAAAACGGCAACTACCGCTGAACGCCAATGCTGCGGTGAAGCCGCAATGACCAATTCTTGGCCGGTTCGTCAAGCCCAACCGATCATTGCGGCACCATGTTCCGTCATTTCGGTCTGCAACGGAGCCATGAAATCGGCCGGGCTTAACATTTGGTAAACAGGTTTAAGCGGCGAGTTCCATCTTGATGATCTTGGTCGGGTCGGCCACGCGGCCGCTCTGGCCCTGGCCCTTTTTGATCTGGTCGACGAATTCCATGCCTTCCGTCACCTGACCGAACAGGGTGTATTTGTCATCGAGGAAGGTGGCCGGCGCGAAGCAGATGAAGAATTGGCTGTTGCCGCTGTTGGGGTCGTTGGTGCGGGCCATCCCAAGCGCGCCGGTGAGGAAACTGGCTTTCGTAGTGAATTCAGCGGGCACGTTGGGCAGCGGACTGCCGCCGGTGCCGGTGTTCGACGGGTCGCCGGTCTGGGCCATGAAGCCGGCGATGACGCGAAAGAACTCGCAGCCGTTATAGAACCCCTGCCCTGTCAAGGTCTTGATCTGGGCGCAGGTTTTTGGCGCCAGATCGGGGCGGAGGACGATGGTGACGCGGCCGGACGGCAGCGTCAGGTAGATCGTATTGGCCAGATCGGCGGCAGCAGCAGTCTCGGACATAAGAACTCCAGCAAAGGGTGAGACCGCCGCGGCGGCCATTGTGGTGCGTGTCAGGGTGCGTCGTGTGATCATGTGGTTCTACCAACCCGGCGAAGGGTTCTCTCCAAGGTCAATTTCGGTACGAAGCTAGATATGTCGCCGCCCAGTTGCGCGATTTCCTTGACAAAGCGCGACGAGATGAACTGTTGGCGTTCGCTCGCCATCAGGAAGATCGTCTCGATATTCTGGTCAAGACGCGCATTCATACCGGCCATCTGGAACTCGTAGTCGAAATCGGAGACCGCGCGCAACCCGCGGACGATCACATGCGCGCCAAGCTCGTTTGCGAAGGCAATCAGCAGCGAATCGAACGCGCGTACCTCGATGATCGTTCCGGTGCGCGCGGCGATCGGCTCGATTTCGGCGCGGACCAGTTCGACCCGCTCGTCACTCGGGAACAGCGGCCCTTTGCCTGCATTGCGCGCGACGCCGATTACCAGACGTGCGCAGAGCGAGGCGGCGCGGGTAATGATGTCGATATGGCCGTTGGTGATCGGGTCGAACGTGCCGGGGTATAGACCGGTCAACCCGGTGCACTCGGAGCGAGCGCGATCAGACATTCTCGATATCGCTCCCCTCGGCATCCTCACCGTCGTCGATCACCGGGAACACGCTGGTGACCTGTTCGTCCTTGTCGACGCGCACCAGGGTGACGCCCATCGCCTGCCGGCCGGTGATGCGGACCTGATCGATCGGGGCGCGGATCAGCTTGCCATGGTCGGTGACCAGCATGATGTCATCGCCGGCGCGGACCGGGAAGGTTGCGGCCACGGCGCGGCCATTGCGGGGTGCCAGGGTGATGTTGGTGATCCCCTGCCCGCCCCTGCCGGTGACGCGATATTCATAGGCGGACGAGCGCTTACCGAAGCCGCCGGTCGTGACGGTGAGCAGCATATCCTCCTGCTCGGCGAGTTGGGCGGCGCGTTCGGCGGCCAACGTGATTTCGGCGGCGACTTCGTCCTGATCAGCGGGCTCAGCCTCGGACTCCTCGCCATTGCGGCGCTGGGCGGCAGCAAGTTTCAGATAGGCGGCACGTTCATCGACCGTGGCATCGACATGGCGGAGTACGGAGAGCGAAATGACTTCATCGCCTGCCGCTAGTCGGATGCCGCGCACGCCGTTGGAGTCGCGCCCGGCGAAGACCCGCAGCGTGTCGTCGGTGATCTGAAACCGGATGCAACGGGCCAGGCGGGTTGCCAGGAACACGTCGTCGCCCTCGCGGCAGGTGGCGACGCCGACCAGATGATCGCCCTCGTCCAGCTTCATCGCGATCAGGCCCGAAGAGCGCACATTGCGGAAATCGGCCAGGCGGTTGCGCCGGACATTGCCCGAAGCGGTCGCGAAAACCAGGTGCAGATCGTTCCACAGGGTTTCATCCTGCGGCAGCGGCAGCACGGTGGTGACGGCATCGCCGTTGAGTTCGGGCAGGATGTTCACAATCGCCCGGCCCTTGGCGGCCGGGGCCGATTCAGGCAGGCGCCAGACTTTTTCGCGGAACACCTTGCCGCCCTTGCTGAAGAACAGCACGAATTGATGGGTATGGGCGTTGAAGCTGCGGGTAATCACATCGTCACCGCGCATCGAGGCCGCCGCCCTGCCCCGCCCGCCGCGGTTCTGGGCGCGGAACATATCGAGCGGCGTGCGCTTGATGAACCCATCGCGCGTCATGGTGACGACCATCTGACCCGGCTCGATCAGGCTTTCATCGTCCTGGTCGGCGACGCTGTCTTCGATGCTGGTCAGCCGCGGCGAGCCGATGCGGGCGCGCACGGCATGGAGTTCCTCGCGCATCACTTCGAGCCGGCGCGGGCGCGAGCTGATGATTTCGAGCAACTCGCCGATTTTTTCGCCGACTTCGCGCAGTTCGGCTTGGATTTTGTCGCGTTCGAGGCCGGTGAGGCGTTGCAGGCGCAATTCCAATATGCCGCGCGCCTGCGCTTCGGTGAGGCGGACCGTGCCGGCGGCGGTGACCTGATTGCCGTGATCGTCGATCAAGGCGAGCAGCGGCAAGACATCGCCGGCCGGCCAGTCGCGCGCCATCAGCCCGGCGCGGGCGGCGGCGGCATCGGGGGCGGCGCGGATCAGGGCGATGACATCGTCGATATTGGCGACCGCGATGCCGAGACCAACCAATATATGCGCGCGGTCGCGGGCCTTGTTCAGGTCGAACCGGGCGCGGCGCAGAATGACGTCTTCGCGGAAGGTGATGAAACAATCCAGCGCATCACGCAGGCCGAGCTGGCGTGGCCGGCCGCCATCGAGCGCGAGCATGTTGATGGCAAAGCCGGTTTGCAGCTGGGTGAAACGGTAGAGCTGGTTGAGCACCACTTCGGGCGTGGCATCGCGTTTGAGTTCGACCACCATGCGCATACCGTCACGATCGCTTTCGTCGCGCAGGTCGGAAATGCCCTCGATTTCCTTATTGCGGACCAGTTCGGCGATTCGTTCGAGCAGATTGGCCTTGTTGACCTGATACGGCAGTTCGCTGACCACGATAGCGAGCCGATCCTTGCGGATCTCCTCGATGACGGCGCGGGCGCGGATGACGATGCTGCCGCGGCCGGTTTCGAAGGCGTTGCGTATGCCGGACCGGCCGAGGATCATGGCACCGGTCGGGAAATCCGGGCCGGGGACGATTTTCATCAGATCGTCGAGCGTCGCTTCGGGATGTTCGAGCAGATGCAGCGTGGCGTCGATGATTTCGGTGGGATTATGCGGCGGGATATTGGTCGCCATGCCGACCGCGATGCCGTTGCCGCCGTTGACCAACAGGTTGGGGTAGGAGGCCGGCAGCACGCGGGGTTCGGAGTCGGATTCGTCATAGGTCGGTTGGAAATCAACGGTATCGCGGTCGATATCGGTCAGCAGCGCCATTGCGGCATCGGCCAGGCGGGCTTCGGTATAGCGCATCGCGGCCGGCGGGTCGCCATCGACCGAGCCGAAATTGCCCTGGCCGTCGATCAGGCGGACGCGCATGGAAAAGCTCTGGGCCATACGGACGGCGGCGTCGTAAATCGCGGAATCGCCATGCGGGTGATATTTGCCCATCACCTCGCCGACCATGCGGGCCGATTTGCGATAGGGTTTGTCCGGCGTGTTGCCCGATTCGGCCATGGCGTACAGGATGCGGCGATGTACCGGCTTCAGCCCATCGCGCGCATCCGGCAGCGCGCGCGAGACGATCACGGACATGGCGTAATCGAGGTAGGAACGGCGCATTTCCTGCTCAATGGTCACGGGCGAGAGGCCGCGCGGGCCTTCAGTGGTGTCGGATTGGTCGGTCATGTCTGTGTCATATCATTTTCGGGGTGTGGGGGCGAGTGCGCCGCCGTTTACATGAAGGCACGGATGAATGCGCCTGACAGGACGGCGATACGGTCGCCGATGCCGCGGGCGTTCGACGCTCTACCACGGGACAGTCGGGAAAGATCCTGCCGGGCGAGGATTGCCAGGGTGGCGATCGGCATCGCCGCGCGCGGCAGGCGGATCGATACCAGCGCGGTTGCGGTGCGGGCCAGCGCGATCGGATCAGTGCCATCCTGCGGCAAAAGATCGCGACCGTACTGGCTCAGGGACTTTGCTGTGGCGAGGATGCGCGCGATCGCATAGCCGGTGCCGATGGATTCGAGCGTCGTCGGTTCGATATCGTCGATGACACCCAGCACGCCGCCGGCCAGGGCGGCGAGGCGGCCGGACGTGCCACGCACATAGGCCATGAAGGCCGGCCGATCGGGAATCGGCTCGGCTTCGGCCTCCCTGGCATCGATCAGTGCGATCAGGTCGGCTGGCGCGAACGCATTACGGTCCAGGGCATCACGTAGAAGCCGGGCGATCGGATGCTCGCGCACGGCGCCTTCGACCACTTCGCGCCACCAGTGCAGCCGGATGAGGGTGAGCGGGGCGGTGCTGGCAACCTCGCGGGCGCGGGCCAGTTCGTGGTTGAATGCGTACAGAATAAGCAGATCGCGCCGTGGCGGCGCCGGCGCGAACATCGCACCGAGAAAACGGTCGGGGTCGGCACGGCGGACCAGGGCGGCCAGTTCGTCGTCGGTCATTGCCGAACGCGATCGAAGCTTGACGCGGCACGGCCTGAACCATAGCTACCGTGCACGCAACCGGTGCGGTTCGCGCGCCGGCACGGACACAGAATCCCAACCAGGATCGGAGGTGCCATCATGGCATTCGAACTTCCCGCACTACCTTATTCTCACGCGGCACTCGTCGCTCATGGCATGTGCCAGGAGACGCTGGAACTGCATCACGACAAGCACCATCAGGCCTATGTGACGGCGCTGAACGGCTTTGTTGAGAAGAACGCCGAATTGCAGGGCAAGACGCTCGAAGAGATCATTCATCACACGCATGGCAAGGCCGATATGGCGCCGGTGTTCAACAATGCCGGCCAGCATTGGAACCATAATCTGTTCTGGCCGGCGATGTCGCCGACCGATGGCGGCAAGATCCCTGCCAAGCTCGAGGCAAAACTGACCGAGGATTTCGGCTCGGTCGACAAGTTCAAGGACGCGTTCAAGACCGCGGCGACCACGCAGTTCGGCTCGGGCTGGGCCTGGCTGATCCTGACACCGGCCGGCAAGCTCGCGGTGACGAAAACGCCGAACGGCTCCAACCCGCTCGCCACCAAGGAGGGCACCGCACTCCTCGGCATCGATGTGTGGGAACATTCCTATTATCTGGATTTCCGGAACCGCCGGCCGGATTATGTGACCAACTGGCTCGATAAGATTGCCCATTATGCCTACGCCGAGCATCTGATGGGTTAATAAATCGGGGGCAGCGCTTCTTTTTTATGGAAAAAGAAGCGCTGCCTTACTTTGCCGGCTTTTTGACCTCGGCGATTTTTGCGTCCGGCTTGGTTTCGGTCAGCACCGTGCTGATCGTGCTGCGCAGCACCGTAACCCGCACGTTCGGCGCGATATCAACCTCGATTTCCTCCGCACCATCAACCGCCTTGGCGACCTGGCCGATGAAGCCTCCGCCGGTGACCACCTTGTCGCCGCGCCGGATGCCCGCCAAGCGTCCCTTCAGGGCCTTGGCCTGCTGCTGCTGCGGCCGGATCAGAATGAAGTAGAAGACGATGACGATGAGAACCAGCGGTGCGAAGCTGAAAATGGCCGACATGCCGCCAGCGGCAGGGGCGGCATCGGCGGCGTAGGCGGTAGCAATGAACATGCGTGGTATCCTGATGTGAAATCGGTGGTTGTCCTGCGTCGCGCGGGACCATAGTTTGCCGACCCGCCGCGTCAAGTCAGGAACCCAAATGAACCAAACGACGATTGATCTGCTTACCCGCATCACCGCAGCGCTGGAGCGCTTGGCGCCCGAGCCCCCTGCCCCGGCCTCGTTATACGGGCATGACGCGTTCGTCTGGCATCCGGCGCGGCGTACGCTGGAACCGGTGGCGCGGGTTTCACGCGTCGATATCGGGTTGTTGCGCGGGGTCGACCGGCAGAAGCAGATCCTGCTTGAAAACACCATGCGGTTCGCGCGTGGGTTTTCGGCCAACAACGCCATGCTGTGGGGCGCGCGTGGCATGGGCAAATCATCGCTCGTGAAGGCGGCGCACGCGGCGGCGAATGCCGAATTGCCCGAAAGTCTGGCACTGATCGAAATCCATCGCGAGGATATCGCGACCTTACCCGATCTACTGGACATCATCCGGCCGCAATCACGCAGAACCTTGGTTTTGTGCGATGATCTTTCATTCGAACGTGAGGATGCCGACTATAAGGCGTTGAAATCGGTGCTGGACGGCGGGATCAAGGGGCGGCCGGAAAACGTGCTGTTCTACGCAACGTCCAACCGGCGGCATCTGATGCCGCGCGACATGATCGAGAACGAGCGCAGTACCGCGATCAGCCCTTCGGAGGCGACCGAGGAAAAAGTGTCGCTGTCGGACCGGTTCGGCATCTGGATCGGATTTCACAACTGCGACCAGGCGACTTTTTTTGCGATGATCGAGGGGTATGCCGCGCGGTTCGCGCTGCCGATTGATGCGGCGACGCTGCAGGCCGAGGCGGTGGAATGGTCGGTCACGCGTGGCGCGCGGTCCGGGCGGGTCGCCTGGCAGTTCATTCAGGATCTGGCGGGGCGGTTGGGTCACCCGATCGCGCTCGATGAACGGGATTCTTGAAAAAATTTATTATTTGCGAATGTTGCGATATGGCGCATTCACACGCAAGTCTTGGTAATCTAACGGGTGGGGTCGCGTAATCCGCCCGCTGCAAGCAGGTCTTTATTGCGCGCAGCGCTGGCCGCGCGGGAAATTCCGGCACGCGCATTGCTTGACATCGCGTATGGCAAACGGATTACAGACGCTGAATTATGATGAAGCATCACGCCTGATGCGGCATATTTGCAACCGACGACTTGGCTGGAGAGCCTGCTGATGCTGGATAGTGCAACAATGAACGGCGCGCTGCCGCCGTGGGAACCCGATGAACTTGGTCTGACACGGGCCACGATCGTCAGTATCACCGTGATGGCGGTGGTGCTTGGCGGTATTTTCTATGCGGGAACGCATTTGCCGCACGTAAAGAAGCCGGTGGTACCGACCACCTATGTTCATATGGTCACCCTGCCGCGGCCGAAGCCGCCACCGCCATTGCCAATTCCGCCGCCGCCGGTGCCCGTGCCGGTGCCCAAGCCGATCATTCACCCGGTTATCCAGCATGTTTCACCGCGGCCGACCAAGATTCCGGTGCCGGTCAAGCATGTGATCATTCATCACAAGCCACCGCCGCCGCTGAAAAAACCACCGCCGCCGCCAGCCCCACCGCCGGCGCCGAAGCAGCCGCCGTTCAACTTCAACGCCTATGCGGCCGGCCTGCGTGCGCCGCTGCAACAGGAAGTGCCAATCAGCCGGGCGATGAAGATGCTCAATTTGCACGGCACCGCGTATATCGAATTCACGCTTACGCCGAGCGGGCATTTGGTCTCGGCATCGGTTTATAAGAGCAGCGGCAATCCGCTGATAGACAAATCGGCGCTTGAGACGGTACTGCACCACCATTTTCCGGGGTTTCCTGGAACGCAGAACAAGGTGTTTGCCCTGCCGGTGGAAATCGACGCGGAGCAATAGAGCCGTTCGATTACAAGCGTCCTACAGAAAACCCTACCATTGGTGGGGTTTTTTTATGCGTTTGATATTGTTTTGATCACTTTGCGCAGATTTTTAAGCAATTTGTGAAGACAATCCGGACGCCGCACATACTCACACTTTTGTGATTCGATCTGTGTCATGCACCAAATAACAAAAAAATCTTAAATACCGGAATATTGTTTCTTCATATAACTGTAACAAGAATGAAACTTACAAATCGTTACGGTAAGCTGGGGCGAGCTGGCCGAAAACACGCCAAATCGCTAAACGTCTCGGTTAATGTGGCCAAAAAGTCATATACAAAAAGCCGCCAGCCAGAAATTATATGCGCACCTGCCATGCTTAATGATTTTGGCTGGTCATATGTCCTCTGATCAACTGGGAGCTTTGAATGATAAAATTGCGATCGGGTCATGGCCGATTATTTGTTCTGACCGCGTGCTCCGTTGCATCCGGCGTGGTGTTTTCGGCAAGGGTCTGGGGTCAAACTGCGCCGGCGCCGGTTATTGTGCCTGAAACCGGCACGGGGCCGATCGTCCCAGGCGGGATGACCACGCCGAACGCGCAGGCAATTCATATTGCAAAGATCAGGAAGATCTATCACGAGCTCCTGCTCAAAGAGAAGAACCTTGCGACTGCTGTGTCGGTGATCAGCACTAAGCAAATCGCCGCTGAGGGAATCCAGAGCGGCTCCATCCAGTCGTTGCTGAAGCAAACACCGTCGGTCAATTCCTATCAGCAAAACATCGGCCAGGGCGTGCCTGAACTGACGATCCGCGGCGTCCGCAATTCGCAGCTAGCCGAGACATTAAACGGCCTCGTTCCGTTGCAGGATTTGTTGTCAGGTGGCCAAGGCGCATTCCTCAACAACAACGTTGGATCGCCGGTTACCCTTGGTCAGTTGGGTGGTACGACGGTGTATCCGGGTGTGGCGCCACCAGATCGGCAGGGGTTTGCGACGGTAGGTGGAACCATTGCCTACGAGACGAAAAAACCGACTGCGCACCCCTATGCCGAACTGTTCGGTGGCATTGGGTCCTTCGATTCCAGCAACGCAGGGTTTGAAATCAACACCGGCAACATCGGGCCCGGTGTGGATGCGCCCCGCGTGTTGCTGCGGTATAATCAATCTTTCACGAGCGGCTTTCCGGACAAAAATTCAATCCGCTCGGGTGACATGCTGTTTGAGGTCGACAAACCATACGATGAGGGATTGTCGCACATATCTGCGACGGTAATTTATAATCGCGCAGACGGTTATATTGTGACCGCACCGCTGGCTGTTCCTTTGATCAACGAGAATAGCTACAGTTATAATTTCCCTCACTCGCTCACGTACTCGCGCGAGAACAATAAATATCTTACCGCAATCATCCACGATACGACGTATATCAATCCGCATTTGATCCTTAGCGGAAGCCTGTTCTACCTAAGGCAGCCGACTAAATTCACCAGCTATCAGCAAGGTAATTCAGTCGCATACAATCCGGCGTTTCCATATCAGGTTACATTCCAGGTTCCCTATTTTTCCTATGGTGCGAATTTTGGACCCGGCAACTTTTACTACAAGCCGGGATATTTCACTTATGACCCAGTGAAAACGTTTGGCAGTTACACCGCCGGTGAATCGGCCGAAGTGATCACGGGCGGAACTCAAACGGTCGGCTTTACGCCTAGAGCTAACATTTTCTTGCCACATAACGACATCACTGTCGGCGGCATATTCACCAAGGAGATGGCCCTAAGTGGCGCCGAATATGTATACGGCTCGATACCAATGCCGGAGCAGATCGGGTATAATTCGTTTTCGTTTGGCGGTGGATCACAGCGGACAATCTATTCGGTTTTCCTTCAGGACAAACTCAACCTCCTCAACAATAAACTGCACATTGAGCCCGGTATTTCTCTAACTGGGGTTTATAGCAGTACGATAGCTGCTTTCTCCTACTCCCAGACGAGCGCACTAAACCCGACGGGTAATTACAAGCTCCAGAATTTTGGAAGTCAGGCCGACCCGTACTTAAGCGTCACATATGATCTGCCTCATAATTTCATTGTTTACGCCGAATACGGCAAAGGAGCCCGCTATGCGCCAATTGCCGACTATTCTCTCGGGACGGCGTCGGCCGGGGGAGTTTCTAGCTCAACCAGCGCACCGAAACCAGAGATTCTGCACGCGTATACGGCAGGTTTGCGGTATGATACCCCTAACCTTTATTTCAGCGTAGATGAGTTTTACCAGAAGCTGACAAGTGCGTTCTCGTTCTACACAAACTATCAGACCGGCGTGTCCTCGAACATAAACATCGGTGTTCAACAGTTTCGTGGCCAGGAGGCCTCCGCAAAGATCAAACTCACTCATGATTTGGAGTTTTACGGAAACTTTGCTCACAATCAGTCAAATTATCTGAATCAGTACTACGCGAACGACACGCCTTTCCAGGGGCAATTCGGGTATGTATTTAAAGGTAACCCGCTTACATCCGTACCGAATTACACGGGAAATTTTGGACTAGACTATGAGAACGGCCCTTACTCGGCCCGGATCGGGGGGCACTATACTGGCCAACAGGTGATCACGGGCGATTTGCCGCCGCAGTTGCCTAATTCACCTCAAATTTCTCCCTTGGGTCCCAACAGCACTCTTGCTTTGGCGACAATCCCGTATGTTCCATCGGCGCAGGCTAATCTTGCGAATTCATTGGGTGGATACCCACCGATCCCGCATTTCCGCCTGCCCGGCTACCTCACCATGAACATGTTTCTTAGCTATAAATTGCAGATGCATGGTTATGACCATCTCCAATATCTGAAATTCTCCTTGAATGTTCAGAATCTCCTCGGACTGCACGCATATCAGCATTATTTCCTGGCACCGGCTGAGCTTCCCCAAAATGGCGGCTTTGCGTTAACGCCAACTTATGCTTCCGCTTATAACGTCATTCCACGGAGTATTTTCTTCAATGTGACCGCGCGGTTCTGAGGTTTAAACTCATTGCTCTAAAAACCGGCCTTTGGGCCGGTTTTTTTTGAGCTGATGAAAAAATGGGCAGCCAGTTTGTGGACAATTGTGTCCAAATAAGTATCTGAAAGACGTGATTTTTTTGCAACACAAATTGGACTCGGCAATAAATCGTTATGTGGCGTTTTTGTGACGGACTTATTTGATCATTATTCCGCAAATTTTGGTAACAATGCCGCTGCCAGTCGCTCTCTAGGACGCAAAATTATAATGATACGAATACGTAAATATTTGGGGCGTGTTCCTTGTGCTCTTGGCAGCTGAAATCAGCCCATGCGACATACGCAGCTCTGCAACGCGTTGATCGTGTCATGCGGTGCGCGACGGGAATTGGGTTCAATGGTCCTTCGGGGGCCCTGGGAGTTGTCTATGCAAGTGGGAACATCGCGCAAGCGAATTTTGCTGATCACCGCCTGCTCGGTTGCGAGCGGCATGGTGTTTTCGGCGCGGGTCTGGGCGCAGAGCGCGCCGGCCCCGATCATTGTACCGAGCACACCTGACGCCGGCGCCGCGCCGATTTTGCCGACTGGTTCCGGCACGCCGAGCGCACAGGCAGTTCATATTGCGAAGATCCGCAAGATTTATCACCGGCTTCTGCTCAAGGAAAAGAATATCGCCGCCGCGGTGTCCTTCATTGACAAGCATCAAATCGAGGCGGAGGGCACGAGCGGCTCCATTCAGAGTCTTTTGAAGCAAACGCCTTCGGTGAACGAGTATCAGCAGGGCCTTGGCCAGGCTGTTCCGGTTCTGACGATTCGTGGCGTTCGTAACAGTCAGCTGGCTCAGACACTCGACGGCATTCCGTTGCAGGATCTGCTTTCCGGCGGCCAGGGGTCCTTCCTGAACAACAACGTCGGCTCCCCGGTCACTTTGGGACAACTTTCGGGCACTGCCGTGTATCCGGGTGTTGCGCCGCCGAACCGACAGGGTTTTGCGACCATTGGCGGTACGATTGCCTATACGCTGAAAAAGCCGAGCTCAACGCCGAGCGCTGAGATTTTTGGCGGGTATGGTTCGTTTGATACCAGCCATTTGGGCTTTGAGCTGAACACTGGCGCTTACAAGAACCAGATCGACGGCATTCGGGCGCTGTTTCGCTATAGCCAATCCTATACTGCGGGCTATATCGATAATACCAATGCGCGCTATGGCGATTTGTTGTTGGCGCTCGATAAGCCTTACGACGACGGGCTGTCACATCTTACCGCGGACGTTATCTACAATCGCGGTCAGGGATACGTGCTCACCTCGCCGTTGCCGGTGCCGGAATTGCAGCAGAACGGCGCCAGCTTCAACTTTCCGAAGTCGGATACGTACAACCGTCAGAATGATAAATACCTAACCGTTATTCTGGGTGATCAGACGTATATCAACCAGAACGTCATCGCCAGCGCGAAAGTATTCTACATTCACAACGAGAGCGACCAGACCAATTATCTGTCGCCCGCGTTCAACCCGAGCGTTTACAACCCAGCCCAGCCCTATGGCATCGATGGTCAGGCCCTGTCGCAGTTCTACACTGCCAGCAACTTCGGACCCGGCAACACGTTCTACAAGCCGGGTTTGTTTACCTACAATCCCTCCGCCGTGTTTGGCCAAGCCTATGCGGGCATCAATGCGACGCAGACCGACAGCCATACGACGACGATCGGATTCACGCCGCGAGTCCACATTTTTGCGGGCGTCAACAACATCACGGTCGGTGGTTTGTTCGCCAAGGAAACGTCGGCTGGTTCGCAATACATTTATGGCACCGACCCGATGCCGCAGATTGCCGGGTATAACTCCTTTGCATTGGGAGGCGGTGCACAGCGTACAATTTACACGGTTTTCGCTTCCGACAAGATCGAGTTGTTGAACAACAAGCTGCAGATTGAACCGGGGATCAGCCTGACCGGGGTCTACAGCTCGAACAAGGTGCCCTTGAGCTATTTCCATTCGCAGGGCTACAAGCTTGCGAATTATGGCAAAACGGCCGAGCCGTATTTGGGCGTGAGTTATCAGTTGCCTTATAATATGGTTGCATTCGCGAGTTACGGCAAAGGAGCACGCTTTGCACCGACCACGGATTACTCGCTGGGTTCAGCGGGGAGTTCGACGTCTGCGCCGAAACCGGAAATTGTTCATGCCTATCAGGCAGGTCTGCGCTATGACACGCCGAACCTGTACTTGAAGGCGGATTATTTCTACCAGAAGATCACAAGCGCTTTCTCGTTCTTCACGAATTATAACACGGGCTTGTCGTCTTACATCAATGTTGGTGCGCAGCAGTTCAGTGGTGTCGAGGCATCGGGCAAGTATCGCCTGACGCCGAGCGTTGTGTTGTTTGGAAATGCGTCGTACAACCGGGCACGTTATCTGAACAGCTATTCAGCCAGCGTGACGCCGTTCCAGGGTCAGTTCGGTTATGCTTTCAAGGGCGACCCGGTCACTTCGGCGCCGACATGGCTTGGCAATTTCGGCGTGACCTACAACCACGGTCCCGTGCCTATCCGGTTGACTCAGACACCCACTAGGGCTAGTGGCCCCCGCCATGGCGGCCATTGACATTCACCAGCGTGACGAACTGGCTTTTCCCC
>NZ_NCJX01000122.1:0-6599 GCF_002282635.1 Acidiphilium sp. 34-64-41
CGCGGGCGGCGCCGAGGCGCCAACCTATGCCCAGCTTTATTCGGGAGCATGGGTCCACCCCACATGTAGTGGGTGTCTGACTTAACCGGATAGGCACGTAATAAACAATCAACCTCAATTTATCTCACATGCTTGCTCTCAGGACGCCCCCCGCGCGTGCGCATCGGTGCCCGCACTAAAAATAGCTCTTGACTCACTTGCAAGCGCGAGTCGCCCCATATAAGGTGCCGACCGCCGCCTTGCTCATAGCTCCTTCACCGCGTTACTGGTTCGGGTAAGAGCGACAGTGGGAGCACACTCGCTCCCATTTGCCAAACCTAAAACGGAGGTACTGACATACCGAAACCGCTTTAGGCCAAGAACATGCGATGCGCATGGCTCTCGTCCTTTTCTGTCAAGGAAGCCGGGGTAAAGCCCGGCACTCCGGGGTGCCCCATGCAGCCCCGCGCCACAGGCTCAGGGGCAAGCAGACAGAAAAGCTAAAAGAACGGCGATCGGCCCTGTTAGTTAGGGTATGTCGCAATAAAGAGTCAATGACTAATAAATCTTATTATTAAGACAATAAAGATTCAGTTTATTTAGAAAGAGCGCGCCACCGCGCCGCAGTTCCCCATCCCTCTTTCTCGACTGCATCGCGCCCCACAAACCGATTGAGCGTCCAGAGCGGTCGCCGCGTGAAGTCGCGCCTCATCTCAGTGTCATCGGGCGACAGTCCCTCAGCTCTCATGGGAATGCGCGCGATCTCCTCTGCGGTGATCCATGCGCCCTCGGCCTCCCGCAATGCGTCTTGGCAGCGGCGCGAAAGCTCCCCCGACACAACGAGCCGCGACCTGGCATGGCGCGTCGCAATGAGCCTAGCCGTGCGCAAGCTGGGAGTGAGTACCTTAATCGCGCAATCGATCTGGTGAAGTTCCGATCGCCGCGCCGTTACGCGCTTCTTTAGGGCGACGATATCCCGTTCGGCCTCGTTCCGTTTTACGATCAAAGCCGATATGAGTGCGTTGTTGTCCATACCCTAAATGTGCTATGAATCAGCGCGAAATGGCAGGTATCTTGTGGTGGTCTTCGCTACATAATACCGCAAATTCAAGGGAGTTTTTTTGCTTCTTTTTTTGCAAAAAAAGAAGTGCTTCCTTGCCTCGCCTCGACAGTGCGGCCGGTCACGGAGATATCGTTTGATGTCGAATGAATGTGGGCTTATGTGCAGGGTTCGGCAACATCCATAGGAGTGTGATCATGGCGAAGGTTTTGGTGCTTTATTACAGCACGTGGGGGCATGTTGAGGCGATGGCGGGTGCGGTGGCTGAGGGAGCGGCGGGCGCGGGGGCCAGTGTGACGATCAAGCGGGTGCCGGAGACGATGCCGGCTGAGGTTGCGGCTTCGATTCATGCCAAGACGGATCAGGCGGCGCCGGTGGCTGAGCCTGGCGAGTTGGCGGAGTATGATGCGATTATTTTTGGCACGCCGACGCGGTTTGGCAATATGTGTGGCCAGATGAGGAATTTTCTGGATCAGACGGGGGCGTTGTGGGCCAAGGGGGGGTTGGTCGGCAAGGTGGGGTCGGTGTTTGTTTCGACTGGCAGCCAGCATGGCGGGCAGGAGACGACGATTACTTCGTTCCATACGACATTGTTTCATCATGGCATGGTGGTGGTGGGGGTGCCGTATTCGGTGCCGGAGCTGAGCAACATGGATGAGATTACGGGTGGCACGCCGTATGGGGCGTCGACGATGTCGAAGGGGGATGGCTCACGGATGCCGAGTGCGAACGAGTTGGCGATTGCGCGGGCGCAGGGCCGGCATGTTGCGTTGATTGCGGCGAAGCTGGCGGCATAACTCATGGTTTGACGCGGCGCTGGTTGAAACTGAACTGTCATATGACAAGCGTCCTTGCGCGGGATAGACCGTGGGCCGAACCGAGTGAGGACGCATCATGACGATATCACGCCGCCGTTTTTTGGAATCGAGTGCCGAGCTGGGCGCGGTTTCGGTGCTGGCTGGCGCGCCGGCGATGGCGGCGGCGGGCGGTGAGGCGCGGTTTTTCGTGATCGGGGATTGGGGGCGCGATGGGAAGCACCATCAGCGCGCGGTGGCTGGCGCGATGGCGGCGGCGGCGGTGGCGGCTGATCCGGCGTTCATTGTTTCGGCGGGCGATAATTTTTATGAAGCCGGGGTGACGGGTTTGAGTGATCCGCAGTGGCGGACCAGTTTCGAGGATGTGTATTCGCAGGAGTCGTTGCAGCGGCCGTGGCATGTGATTTTGGGTAATCATGATTATCGGGGCAATGTCGAGGCGCAGTTGGCGTATTCGAAACTGTCGCACCGGTGGGAGATGCCGGCGCGGTATTATACGCGCAAGTTGGCGGTGCCGGGCGGGGGGGCGGAGATTTTTTATCTCGATACGTCGCCGTTCATTCGCAAGTATGCGGGCACGGTGACGAATACGGCGGGGCAAGACAAGCGGGCGCAGCTGGCGTGGCTGGAGCGTGGGTTGGCGGCATCGGGTGCGCGGTGGAAGATCGTGATCGGGCATCATCCGTTGTACACGGCGCTGGGCGGGCATGGGCATGATCAGCCGGACATGATTGCGGCGTTCGAGCCGGTGCTGCGGCGGCACAAGGTTGCGCTGTATATCAATGGGCATGACCATTCGATGCAGTATGTCGAGATGGGCGGGATTGCGTATGTGACGACGGGTGCGGGGTCGCACACGTATCAGCCGGGGCCGGCGAGCCGGGCGGGGTATTGCTCGGGCGATCATGGGTTTCTGGCGGTGGCGGTGGGTGCGGCGGCGGTGCGGCTGGATTTCATCGATGCGCGGGGGAAGAGCGTGTTCGGGAAGACGCTGGGGGTTTAGCGGCGCGGGCGTTCACGCCGAAATCGGTGCGCGGGGCCGTGCCGCAGCGGCCACGTTACATTCCCCAAGTAGCGCACTGATCCGTAAATTCGGTGCTGGCTTGCTGATCGTTGGCCTTGGGCTCTCGCTGTCGGGCTGCGTGGTCTATCCGGGCCGTCCGGGTGGTTGGTGTTACTGGCACCCGTATCGCTGCCGGTAAGCGATTGGGCAGCCAGGGTGGGCGCCCGTCGGGTTTTCGGTTGCGATGGGGACATCGAGGTTAGGGGAGGGGGCGTAGGAAGGTCTTGTTTTTTGTGAACAAAAAAGAAGACCTTCCTACGCCCCCTCCGCCATCCAATCCTCGATCAACCGCCGCGCGATCGAATCCTTCGGCGGCAGATTGAACCCCGCCTGCTTGCGGTTCACCAGATCCTCCCGGGTGAACCACGCCGCCGCCCGCATTTCCTCGTCATCCAGCGTAATCGCCTCGCTCAGCGCCTCCGCCCGATACCCCAGCATCAGCGACGCCGGAAATGGCCAGGGCTGGCTGCCGATGTAACGCACCGCACCCACCGTCACACCCACCTCCTCCAGCGTCTCCCGCCGCACCGCATCCTCCAAACTCTCGCCCGGCTCGACAAACCCGGCCAGCGTCGAAAAAAAGTTCCGCTCGACCGGAAACTTGTGCGACTGCCCAAGCAACACCCGCTCCCCCCGCGTCACCAGCATGATCACGGCAGGATCAGTGCGCGGAAAATGCTCCGTGCCGCACTGCGTGCACTGCATCGTATGCCCCGCCCGCTCCGCCACACAGGCACCCCCGCACAGGCTGCAAAACCGCGTGCGCGACTGCCAGTAGAGCAACCCCTTCGCCGTCGCGAGCAACCCCGCCTGCCCCGCCGGCAGCGTCGCGGTCAGCCCCCGCAAATCCAGAAATTCGCCGCCAGCCTCGGCCAGCGCCTCCAACGGCGCCTCAGTCGCTGAGAGATCGACCGCGAAGACCGGCCGCCCCGCCATCAAACCCAGAAAACTCCCCGCCAGCGCCGCATCGCGCGGCCGCGCCGTCAGCACCGCCTGCGGCGTGGCTTCCAGCTCCATCAGCAGCCGCCCCCGCCAATAGGGCACGAACAATGCCTCCGCACTGGCCCGCGCCTGCGCGATCCAGCCCGCATCGGTCCGGCGATGGCCGGCCCGGTCGAGCGCGGCGGAACTGTAGAGCAAGGCACTGGCGGCATTGGTGTCGGGCATGGTGCCAAACTGGCATCGGCCTTGCGCCGAGGCAAGCTTGCAAAACCGGGCCGGAAACCCGATAACGGCTCCGGGAGATCGGCCGCGGACGGGCGCCTCGCCAACCCGGTCAGGGCCGGAAGGCAGCAGCCGCAACGAGTTTCCGCACGGGTCGCGGACCCGGTCTCCCACCCAAACCTCTCACCGCATCGGGGACGCATGGCCGGGTTGTTCGACGATGATGATCAGCCGCCTTCACCTCCGGGTCCGTCCCTGTTCGGCGATGATCCAGCGCCGCAAGGCCCCGCACCGGTTCACGCGCAGGCCTACCGCGTCCTCGCCCGCAAGTACCGCCCCACCACCTTCGATGATCTGATCGGCCAGGACGGCTTGGTCCGCACCTTGCGAAATGCTTTCGGAATGGGGCGAATCGCCCACGCCTTCATGCTCACCGGCGTGCGCGGCGTCGGCAAAACCACCACCGCCCGCATCCTCGCCCGCGCGCTCAACTGCACCGGGCCAGATGGCCAAGGCGGCCCGACCCCCGACCCCTGCGGCGTCTGCGACAATTGCATCGCTATCCTCGCCGACCGCCACCCCGACGTCGTGGAAATGGACGCCGCCTCCAACACCGGCGTCGATGACGTGCGCGAAATCATCGAAGCCACCCGCTTCCGCCCGATGATCGCGCGCACCAAAGTGTTCATCATCGATGAAGTCCACATGCTCTCGCGCAACGCCTTCAACGCCCTGCTGAAAACCCTCGAAGAGCCGCCGCCGCACGTCAAATTCGTCTTCGCCACCACCGAAATCCGCAAAGTCCCGATCACCGTCCTCTCGCGCTGCCAGCGGTTCGACCTCAAACGCGTGCCGGTCGATACCCTCGCCGCCCATTTCACCCGGGTCGCCACCGCCGAAGCCATCACCATCGAACCCGCCGCGGTCGAAGCGATCGCCCGCGCCGCCGATGGCTCGGTCCGCGATGGTCTTTCCCTGCTCGACCAGGCGATCGCCCGCGCCGACGACGGCACCGAAATCACCACCGCCCTGGTCGGCGACATGCTCGGCCTCGCCGATCGCAGCTTCGTGTTCGACCTGATGGACACGATCGCCGCCGGCCGCATCGCCGATGCCCTCGCAGTGATGGACCGCGCCCACGCCCAGGGTGCCGACCCCGTGCTGCTGATGCAGGACCTGCTCGGCCTTGCCCACACGCTCTCGCGCCTGAAAACCATCCCCGACCTCGCGACCGGCAACACCCTCCCCGAACTCGAACGCACGCGCGGCGCCAGCCTCGCCGCCGCCCTCTCGATCCCCTGGCTCGGCCGCCTGTGGCAGATGCTCCTGAAAGGCATCGCCGAAGTCGAACAGGCGAGCGACCGCCGCGCCGCCGCCGAAATGATCCTGATCCGCCTGTGCTACGTGTCCGACCTGCCGCCGCCCGGCGACCTGGTCCGCCGCCTTTCGGCCGAAACCACCGCACCCCGCCCCACCATCGCGCGCGAACCCAGCGACCCCGCACCCCGCGCCGTGGTCAACGGCCCCGCCATCACCAGCGCCGCGCCACGCCTCGCCCGGTTCGAAGACGTCATCGCCCTCGCCGAAGACCGGCGCGACGCGCTGCTGACCAGCCAGCTCCGCCACGATGCCCGCATCGTCAAATTCGCGCCGCCGGTCATCGAACTGAACCTCTCGCCGGATGCCCCGCGCGACCTCTCGGCCCGGCTCGCCAAATTCCTCGAAGCCGAAACCGGCCGCCGCTGGACCATCGCTCTGTCCCGCGAAGCCGGCGCCCCCAGCGTGTTCGAAGCCCGCAACACCGCCCGCGACCTCGCCCGTGAAGACGCACTCGCCCACCCGCTGGTCCAGGCCATCTTTACCACCTTCCCCGGCGCCAAAATCACCAGCGTCGAACCCGAAGACCCCGAACCCCTTGCCGCACCCGCCGCTTTGCCCGAATACGAAGGCGACGACGCCCCCCCGATGTCCGATCAGGACATCGCCGACGCTATGGAGATCGATCGATGAAAAACCTCGCCGGCCTGATGAAACAAGCCCAGGCCATGCAACAGAACATGCAGGATATGCAGACCCGCCTCGAAGCCCTCGAAATCCAGGGCGAATCCGGCGCCGGCCTGGTCAAACTCACCCTCTCCGGCAAAGGCGTCCTGAAATCCGCCCTGATCGACCCCAAACTCCTCGACCCCAACGACGCCGAAATGCTGCAAGACCTCATCATCGCCGCACACCACGACGCCAAAACCAAACTCGAAACCATCACCGCCGACGAAATGCAAAAAGCCACCGGCGGCCTGTCCCTACCCCCCGGCCTCAAACTGCCGTTCTAAGGGACCGATCATGGGGCGCTGGCGAAGCCGGGGCGCTGCCCCGGACCCCGGCAAGGGGCGCTGCCCCTTGCATCCCCGCCAAAGACTTAGTCTTTGGAATCCACTCGTTCGGGTGAGAGGCCGGGGGGTGTGCGCCGCCTGCGGGATTAGCGCATGCGCGCTGATCCCGCAGGCGGCGCACACCCCCC
>NZ_NCJX01000039.1:0-43968 GCF_002282635.1 Acidiphilium sp. 34-64-41
GTAGCCGTTGTCGGCCACGGAGCGTTGCAGGGCGCGGAAGATCAACGCGAAGCGCTCGGACGGGTCGGCGGGCATGAAAGGCGCGTTCGAGATCATGGGGGGAGATAAACATAGAGGGCGGGGGGTGAGAAAGGGTTTTGTTAGGCAAGGCGTTAGAATTTGGGTTGTTGGGTGTGGCGGGGCTGGATTGCTGCGCTGCGCTCGCGATGACGGGGTGGGGTTGGGGGGTGAGAAAGGAGTTTGTTAGGTGGGGCGTTAGACTTTGGTTTGGTGGTGTGGCGGGGGTGGGATGGTGGGGATCATGGGATACGAATCTCACGCTGGCGCGCTGGATGTGCCGCCGCGCTGATCACGATTGCGTGGGTGGGCAGCCGATGCGGTGAACTTAATGCGACAATCAGCGGGGCTGATTGATATATGGATGATGATTTGTCGTGGCATTGCGCTGGTCTGTTGATCGATCGGCAAAAATCGGCCGATCCAGCGATGATCGAATTCGGTTGACATGATTTTATCCGTTCGTTATCGATAAAACACAATCAAACGACCGCTTCACCAGAAGCGGCAGAACGGAGGAAACAATGGACATCAGAAAGCTATTGCTGGCGACAACTGCTTTGCTCGGTACGACGGCACTGGCGAATGCCGCGGCGGTGCACCCTTCAAAAATCACGCAGGCTCAATCGAAGGCGGTGTGTATCAATCCGTCACCCTCGCATATCGATCTGTCAAAGTTGGTGGTGGGGTTTTCGCAATCTGAGTCGAATGCAAACCCGTTCCGGGCTGGCGAAACCAAGTCGGTGCGCGATGCTGCTGCCAGTTTTCATGTCAAGCACCTGATCTATACCAATGCCCATAGCGACGAAGCCCGGCAGGTCGCGGATGTTGAGAGCATGATCAACCAGGGCGCGCAGGCTCTGGTGATTGCGCCGCTCGATGCCACGGGGCTGCAACCCGCCTTTGCCCAGGCGGCGGCGAAGCATATTCCCATTATCACGCTGGACCGGCACACCGCCGGGACCATGTGCACCGATTATCTCAGTTTCATGGGGTCGAATTTCTACTTCAAGCAGGGCGAGATCGACGCGAAAGAACTGGCCAAGGCGACGGGTGGCCACGCCAAAATTGCTGAAATTCAGGGCGCTTACGGCAACTCCGTATCCGGGGATGAAAATCGTGACCGAGCAGACCGGCAACTGGTTCACCACCGACGCTGAGAAGGTGATGAGCCAGATCCTGCTGGCACATCCGGATGTCAATGCGGTGTATGCGCAGGCGGACACCATGGCGTTCGGGGTGATGACGGCATTGCGCGATGCCGGCAAAAAACCAGGTCAGGTCAAGATCGTTTCGATCGACGGGACCAAACAGGGCGTGCAGGACATTGTGAGCGGCTGGATCTATGCCGATGATGAAACGAATCCACGGTTTGGCCCCCTCGCATTCTATGAGCTCCAGAACTGGTTCGATGGCAAGCCGGTGCCCCAGCACGTGGTTTTGACCGATCATCTCTATACCAAGGCGAACGCCGCAGCGGCATTGAAGGATAACATTCCGTTCTGAAACATGTCGGCCCGGGCCGGTCGAAGCCATTCGACCGGTTCGCTGCGGCGGGTCATTAGAGGCGTGATTGACGATGCAAGAAACTGCGTTTATCTTTCAGTCCAGAACACGGTTCTGAATTATGGAACTATACGGATGGTCTGAGGCTGGGTCGGCGTGATCGTGTTCGCCCCGGCGGTTCAGGTTGTTCGATGCGGTTCGGTCGGGATAATTCTGCCTGTTCTTGCTGCCGCCAATAAACGGAGGAAACCAACAATGACCATCAAGACATCATGGGTCGTCACATCAGTCGCTTGTGCCGCAGCACTCGCGGGCGTGGCGCATGCCCAGTCGCCCTCGACGCACGCCGCGCAGATGATCCGCTCGCGCTCTAAGGCGGTCTGCGTCAATCCGCATCCCAACCATATGAAAATCTCGGCCATTGTCGTCGGGTTTTCGCAATCGCAGGGCAATGAAAATCCGTTCCGCGCGGAGGAGACCAAATCCCTCAAGGATGCGGCTGCATCGTTTCATGCCAAGCGCTACGTTTATACCAACGCACACAGCAACGAGGCCAAGCAGGTCGCCGATGTGGAGAGCATGATCAATCAGGGTGCCCAGGCACTCGTGATCGCGCCGCTGAACTCGACCGGGCTGCAACCGGCGTTCGCTCAGGCGGTCGGCAAGCATATTCCGATCATCACGATCGATCGCCACACCGCCGGCACTGATTGCACCGATTATCTCAGCTTCATGGGCTCGAATTTTTACAAGCAGGGCGAGATCGACGGCGAGCAACTCGCCAAGGCGACCGGCGGCCATGCGGTGATCGCCGAAATCCAGGGTGCGTACGGCAATTCGGTCGAGACCGCGCGCACCAAGGGGTTTGCCGCAGCAATCCATAAATATCCGGGCATGAAGATCATTGCGGCACAGACCGGCAATTGGTCGACGACCGACGCGCAGACCGTGATGAGCCAGATTTTGCTGGCGCATCCGAATGTCAATGCGGTCTACACCCAAAGCGACACGATGGCGTTCGGCGCGATCACGGCGCTGCGGGATGCCGGTAAAAAGCCGGGTCAGGTCAAGATCGTGACGATCGATGGCACCAAGCAGGGCGTGCAGGATATCGTCAGCGGGTGGGTCTATGCCGATGATGAAACCAATCCGCGCTTCGGGCCCATTGCGCTGCACGAGATCCAGAACTGGTTCGACGGCAAGCCCGTGCCGCAGACCATCGTGATCAAGGATCATCTCTACACGCAGGCCGATGCCAAATCGGCCCTCGCGAGCGATGCGCCCTACTAATTACGGAACTGATACGATCTTGTCCGATATCATCCTCGAAACCCGCGCCGTGTCCAAGCGCTTTGGCGCTGTGCAGGCATTATCCGACGTGTCGTTCGCCTTGCGGGCGGGCGAAGTGCATGGGCTGGCTGGCGAAAACGGTGCCGGCAAGTCCACGTTGATCAAGATCCTGACCGGGTTTTATCAGCCCGATGAGGGGGAGATTATCTTGAGCGGCACGGCGGTTCGCCTCGATAGCCCGCGTGCCGCGCAGCGCCAGGGGATTAGTGCGGTGTATCAGGAGATCAACCTGATTCCCGAGCGCAGCGTTGCCGAAAACCTGTTTCTCGGCAACGAGCCGCGCCGGTTCGGCGTGCTGATCGATCGGGCGCGGATGGAGCGATCGGCGGCCGAGCTGCTGGCGCGCTACGATCTCGCGATCGACCCGCGCGCACGGCTTGGCGCGCTGGGTCTTGGTTTGCAGCAGATGGTCTCGATCGCGCGGGGTGTCCGGCTTGGGGCTCGGGTTGCGATTCTCGATGAGCCCAGCTCCGCGTTGACCGGCACCGAGGTGGAAACGCTGTATCGTGTGGTCGACCGGCTGAAGGCCGACGGTATTGCGATTTTGTTCGTCAGCCATCGGCTTTCGGAATCCTATCGGCTATGCGACCGGCTGACGGTGCTGCGCGACGGCCGCGTGGTGGCCAGTGAAGCGGTTGCGGATTTGCCGCGCGCCGCGCTGATCGGCGCGATGCTTGGGCGCAATGCCGAGGCCATTCACGGCAATCGGCCCGCACGAACCCCGCGCGAGGGCGTCGCCGCGTTCGAGGCGAACGGCCTGCGCTGGCGCAACCGGGTGCGCGACGTATCGTTCGCTGTGCGGCCTGGTGAAGTCGTTGGGTTGGCCGGGTTGCTCGGTTCGGGCCGGACCGAGACGATGAAGGCGAGTTTTGGCGCCGAGACCAAAGAGGGCGGGGCAATCCGCGTCGGCGGCAGCTCTGTCCCCTCCCCCACACCCGGACGCTCGATTGCGGCGGGTCTGGCGTTTTTATCCGAGGATCGGCGTGCGGAGGGGATATTTCCCAAGCTGTCGGTCGCTGAAAATCTGACCGCGACCGCCCTGCCCCGCATTGCCCGGTTCGGCTTCGTCTCGCAGCGCAAGCAGGCGGCGATGGTTGCCGAATTCACCAAGGTTCTGGGCATCAAGACCGCCGGGCCGAATGCGCCGATCACCTCGCTCTCGGGCGGCAATCAGCAGAAGGTGCTGCTGGCGCGCTGCCTGGCCACGGCGCCGCGCGCGATCATGCTGGATGACCCGACCCGCGGCATCGATGTCGGCGCGAAGGCCGAGGTGCATGAGGCGATCAATCGGCTGGTCGAGCAAGGTTTGGGTGTGCTGGTGACATCGTCGGAGATGGAGGAATTGATGGCGCTGGCGGATCGGTTGATCGTGCTCACCGAAGGGGCGGTAACCGGTGCGACCAGCACCGACGGGCTGGAGGTGCAGGACGTGCTCGACATGCTGGCCCAGCCGCACGAGGCGGTCGCGCACCCATGAGCACCGGTTTGATGGCGCGGACCGGGCATGACAGCCCGATGGCTCTGCTGCGGGCGCAAAGTGTCTATGTGGCGTTTGCCGCGTTGATCGTGATCGATTTGATTTTCACACCTGGCTTTCGCAACGTGTTCGTGATCCGCAACCTGCTGTTCGAGGCGGCGCCGGTCATTTTGGTGACGCTGGGGCAGAGCCTCGCCATTGGTACGCGCGGCATCGATCTGTCGGTGGGCTCGACCATGGGGCTGGCCGCGGCGGTGATGGCACTGGCGCTGCCCGGCGGCTCATGGCTGGCGGTGGCGGCGGGGGTTGGCGCGGGGCTGGTGGTGGGGATGATCAATGGTGGCCTGATCGCGGCGCTTGACATCAATCCGCTGATATCGAGCCTGGCGCTGCTGGTTGCCGCGCGCGGCACCGCGGAAGCCCTGCTCGATGGTTCGCGCGTGAGCCTGCCGACCGGCGGGTTGTTCGATGCGCTGGGCATCGGCGCCGTTTGGATCGTGCCGACCGTCGCGATCATTGCCCTTGCGATTGCGGGGTTGGTCGCTTTTCTGGTCCGCACCACGATGTTCGGGCGATACGTGCTGTTCATCGGCGCGAACAAGGCGGCGGCGATGATTGCCGGGATCAAGGTGCGGCGCACGTTGTTGCTGGTCTATGCCGCAAGCGGCGTGCTGGCGGGGCTGGCGGGTGTGTTCGCGGCGGCTAGGCTTGGCGCATCCGACCCCAATTACATCGGCGTCAATTACGAACTCGATGCGATCGCCGCGGCGGTGATCGGCGGCACGCCGCTGTCCGGCGGGCGGATTTCGATTCTCGGCGGCGTGTTCGGCGTGCTGCTGTTGCAGGTGCTGGGGGCGAGTTTCATTATGAACGACATCAATTTCAGCTATGCGCAGATCCTCAAGGCGGTGTTTATCGTCGGTGCGCTGTATTTGCAGCGGGCGGGGGGTTGAGCGTGTCGGGCACAAGCGCGGCCGTACGGGCAGAAGGCGCCGCGCCGGAGCGACGGGCGCGGTTGATCGCGCTGATCCAGTCGCGCGGGGCGATTGGCGTGCTGGTGCTGGCGACGATTGTCGCGAGCCTGCGCTTTCCGTTTTTTCCGACGGTTGCGAATTTCGAGAACATCGGTACCGCGGCGAGCTTTCTGGGCCTGGTGGCGATCGGCCAGACCTTCGTGATCATCCTGGGTGGGTTCGATTTATCGGTGGGTTCGCTGATCGGCCTCGGGTCCGTGCTGGCGGCCTATGCGCTGCCCTATGGCTGGTGGGCGGCGTTGCTGGTGCCTGCGCTGGCCGGCGGCGCGGTGGGGTTGGTCGATGGCCTGTTGATCGCGCGCGCCGGGATGGCGCCGTTCATTGTGACGCTGGCGGCCCTGCTCGGCGTGCGCGGCATTGCGCTGGTGTTGGCGAAGAACAGCCTAGTGATTGCCACGCCCGGGGTGTTCGGCCTGATCGCGAACGGGCAGATCCTCGGGATCGATAATCTGATCTGGATTGTATTGATCGGGTTTGCGATCGCCGCCATCGTGCTCAACCGCACCCGGTACGGTGTGGCGGTGTTTGCGATCGGCGGCAACGAGGAAGCGGCGCGGATGCTGGGTGTGCCGGTGGCGCGCATCAAAGTGCTCACCTACGTGGTCTCCGGCACGCTCGCCGGGCTGTCCGGCGCGCTGCTGGCGGCGCATCTGTCATCGGGCATTTCCACCGCCGGTCAGGGTGAGGAATTGAAATCGATCGCGGCGGCGGTGATCGGCGGCGTGCTGTTGACGGGTGGCGTGGGCACCATGGCGGGCGCGCTGTCCGGTGTTCTGCTGCTCGGCCTGATCGAGAACGTGATCGATCAGATCGGGAATTTGAGCTCATATTATCAGAATTTGGCGAGCGGGGTGTTTTTGCTGATCGCCGTGCTGATCCAGACAGTGCTGACCCGGCGGCGCCGATAATCCGGGCCTGACGGCTTTGTGACGGGTTGATCGCGCGCATCCGTTGATCGCCGGTTGCGCCATCCCAATGTGGGCTGAGGCGCCGTGATGGGACCCGCCATGAGCGCCACGCATGCGCGCGGACATTATAGCCGCGCTGACGCAGGGGATGATTGCGATTTTGCAACTGAGGCATCGTGCAGATTTCATGAGGCGGCGATGCGGTTGGTTGCGGCTGTTGCCGCTGGCACTGTTGGCGTTGCTGTCTGGGTGTTCGGGGCATCAGCTCCGGCTGCTGCATCCGGATGGGCCGATTGCGGCGACGTCGTTGCGGTTGAGCGTGATCGATGTGCTGATCATGCTCTGCATCATTCTGCCGACCGGTATTTTCGTTGCGATATCGCTATGGCGTTTCCGGGCCGCGCGCAAGGCAAGCTACGACCCCGGCTTCACGCATTCGGTTCGGCTCGAGGTTTTGATGTGGGGCGTGCCGTTCGCCGCGGTGGCGGCGCTTGCGTATTTTTCGTGGCGGGGTGTGTTTCTGGTGAACCCCTATGCACCGACCGCGCTGGGGCAACGCAAGTCCTTGCTCGCCATGCCGGATCGGCTGGGGACAGCCAATCCGCTGGTGATCGATGTTGTCGCGACCGACTGGCAGTGGCTGTTTATTTATCCCGATCAGCACATCGCGACACTCAATACGCTGAGCCTGCCGGCGGGGCGGAACATTGAGTTTCGACTGACCGCGACCGATGTGGTCAATGATTTCTATATCCCGCAACTGATCGGCATGATCGACGTGATGCCGGGGATGCGGACCAAGGACATGATGCGGGCTGACCGGCCCGGCGTGTGGCAGGGGTTTTCGGCGGATATCAGCGGCGCGGGATTTTCGTGGATGCAGTTTCCGACCCGCGTGATGACGCAAGCTGGCTTTGCGGCCTGGGTTGCGAAAACGCAGGCGGCGCCGCGCCATCTCGACTACGCGGGGTTTCGATCGATCGCGCGTCCCACCATCGATTTACGCGGTGTCACGCGGAATTTTTCGGCGGTTCAGCCGCATTTGTTCAGCCGGATCGTGCACGCGGCGATGAACGGTGCGACCGACACGACGCCGATGTTTCTGACCGAGCATATGCGGCGCGACCTGGCGAGGCGCGCGCCGTATCTGTCGGGCTATCCGCATTCCTGAAAGTATCGAGGTTCAACAGTGCTGGTTCATCTTCAAGGTGCCTGGAACCCCTGGCTGGGGCGGCTGACGCTCTCGCAGATACCCTACGACAGCCCGATCGTGCTCGGTGCGTTTGCCTTTGCGCTGCTGGCGGCGGCGCCGATCGTTGGGCTGATGACCTATTATCAGAAATGGGGCTATCTGATCCGCGAGTGGATCACCACGCTCGACCACAAGAAGATCGGCGTGATGTACATCATCATCGGGCTGGTGATGCTGTTGCGCGGCTTCATCGATGGCATCATGATCCGCACGCAGCAATTATTGGCCGATGGGCCGCGATCGGCGGCGCATCTGCAGGCGGTGCATGGGTATTTGCCGCCGTTCCATTTTGATCAGATCTATAGCTCGCACGGCACCATCATGATCATCTTTGCGGTCACCGTGGTGCTGACCGGGTTTCAGAACATCATTGTGCCGTTACAGATCGGCGCACGGGATATGGCGTTTCCCTACCTCAATGCCGTCAGCCTGTGGCTGACCGCGGCGGGTGCGGCGCTGGTGATGATTTCGCTGTTCATCGGCGATTTCTCGCATGCCGGCTGGGTGGGCATCGTGCCGCTGACCGAACTGCCCTACAGCCCGGGCGTGGGGGTCGATTACTGGGATTGGGCGTTGCAGCTGAGCAGCCTGGGCACCACGCTCGGCGCGCTGAACCTGATCACCACGATCATCATGATGCGCGCCCCGGGCATGCGCTGGTTTCGGATGCCGTTTTTCACCTGGGCGACGCTGAGCACGCAGACCATCGGGCTCACCGCATTTCCGGTGCTGGGGGTGGCGCTCGCGTTGTTGAGCTGTGATCGTTATCTCGGCACGCATTTCTATACTGCGGGTCTGGGTGGCAATTTGATGTTGTATACCGATCTGTTCTGGATCTGGGGGCATCCTGAGGTCTATTTCATCATTCTGCCGGCGTGGGGCATCATGTCCGAGGTGATCCCGACGTTTTCGGAGAAGGCGCTGTTCGGTTATACCGTGATGGTTGCGGCGACCTTGTCGATCGCTGGGCTGTCGTGGGCGGTCTGGCTGCATCATTTTTTCACGATGGGTGCGGGGCCGGGCGTCAATCTGGTGTTCAGTGTCTCGACCATGCTGGTCGGCATTCCGACCGGCGTGAAGGTGTTCAACTGGTCGCTCACGCTGTATCGCGGCCGGCTGCGCTTTGAGACGCCGATGTTATGGGCGATCGGCGCGCTGTTTCTGCTGCTGGTCGGCGGGTTGACCGGGATGATGCTGGCGATTCCGGCGATCAACTACACGGTGCATAACAGCGTGTTTGTGGTGGCGCATTTCCACACCATGTTCCTGGTCAGTGTATTCGGTATTTTTGCAGGGCTGATGTACTGGTTTCCGAAAGTGTTCGGGTTTCGGCTCGATGAGCGGAGCGGCCGGCGGTTTTTCACGTTTTTCTCGCTCGGCACGGTGTTCGTGTTTGCCGCGATGTACACGCTGGGCCTGATGGGCATGACCCGCCGGCTGGATTATCTGTACAATCCGCATTGGCAGGCGTTACTGATCATTCAGGAATTCGGTATTTTTCTGTATTGTGTATCGGTGTTTTATTTCTGCAAGATGATCTACGTCAGTATCCGCGACCGGGCGAAGGAGGCGCATGGCCAGGATGTGTGGCGAACCTCGCGCACGCTGGAGTGGATGACGCGGACCCCGGTGCCGTTCTACAATTTTGCGGTGATCCCGGTGGTTCACGGGCGCGATGCCTGGGCGATGCGGCGCGACAGCGGACTGACCGCGACATCGCCTGGCGACTACGAGGATATCAATCTGCCGAACAACACCATCGTGCCGGCGATGCTGGGCGCTGGCGTTCGGGTTCGGCTTTGGCATGGTCTGGCGCATCTGGTGGCTGGCCGGGTTGAGCCTGCTCGGGATCATCGGCCTCGTCATTCTGCGCTCGTTCACGGATGATAGAGGTTTCACACTGACGGCCGCGACGGTGCGCCGGATGGAACGCAACCATGAGGATACGGGGATCGTGACCGATCATATCAGCCCCCCGGTTGCCGAACTGGCGTTGTTCCAATGAGCCGCACGGCACATCGGCTGATCGGGCCTGAGGAACCGCTCTGGGCGCCGCATCACCCCGAAGCGGACCCGGTTTCGCTGCACACGCTGGGGTTCTGGCTGTATATGATGAGCGATGCGCTGCTTTTCGCGGCATTGTTCGCGGCCTACGCGGTGCTCGATCATCCCTATAACGCGGCGGGCGGACCGCAGATCCGCGATGTGGTGCATCCGGTTGCCGCTTTCATCCAGACCATCATCATATTCACCAGCGTGTTTGCCTACAGCCTTGCGATGGTCGGGCTGAAGGCGGGCAACCGGGCCTTTGTGATCGGCGGGCTGGTCGCCGCGGTGCTGCTGGGCGCTGCCTTTTTGGGGCTCGAATTACGGGACTTTGCCGTGCTCATCGCCGAGGGTGCCACACCGGATCGGAGCGGCCTGCTGTCGGTGTTTTTCGTGCTGGTCGCTACCCATGGCATCCATATGGTGTTCGGCATTTTATGGATGCTGGTGATGATCGTTCAGGTGGCCATGAAGGGCTTTACCACCGCGGTGGTCACCCGGCTGCTCAACCTGCGGATTTTCTGGATGTTCCAGGCCTCGATCTGGGTGTGTGTGTTCGTGTTCGTCTATCTCAACGGAGCCTATCGATGAGCCTGCATCGCGCCGATCCGCTCGATCATCCGGATGTTCGCAACGCCAGTGGGATCGCGTTTGTCGCTGGATATGCGGCATCGGTCGGGTTGATGGCCATCGCGCTGATGGTCACGCTGCGGCATGAGATGTCGTATGTGCGGTTTGTCATCGCTGTCGCCATCCTTGGGGGGTTGGCGTTACTGGCGCAGGCGGTGCTGATGTTCCGGCTGGATTTGTCGGGCGGGCAGCGATGGAAGACCATTTCGCTGTTGCTGGTCGTGCCGCTGTTCGTGCTGTCGATCGGGTTGACAGGCTGGATGTTTCACACGCTGTACCCGCGCACCATGCTCGATTTCATGCAGGTGCAGGGCAGCGGGATGTAGTGGACCCGGGCAGGCTAGCGCCGCCCGGGTTGAAGCCTTGCGATCGATCAGTGCATGCCGACACCGTTTGCGCCCATGCCGCCGACCAGCCAGACGACGATCAGCACGATCAGCACGATGCCGAGGACGCCGCCGAGTCCGCGGCCGCCATAGCGGCTGTAGCCATAATAGCCACCACCGCCGCCAAAGAGAATGACGATCAGGATAATCAGCAGAATGAGACCCATGAAACCTCCAGGTGATTGGCTCGAAGCGGCGACTGACGAACGCTTGAAACCACGCGAACCATGATTTCAGCTGCCAAGTCGATCCGCGAGAGAGCTGTTTTCTAACATTCGCGATGTGGTGATTGGGCATTATCAAACCAAGTGCTCGAAGGGCGATTGCTGAGATATTACTTTATTGTTCGGTAAAATTATATTTTTGACAGAAAACCGATACTCAAGTCTTTGGCCGGTCGCTGTTATACCGCCGAGGCCACGCCGCCGATCGGTAGGATGACCAATCGATAATATCGGCGACATCGACCGGCAGGATCGGCACCATGACAATACGCCTCTCTGCATGTGACCGATCACAATACCGTGATAACTAAATATCAGCGCGCTGAGTATTATGGACCTGGATGTGAGTATTCAATTGACGCCATTACCGGCCGTTGCCGCATCACGCGGGCGGATGGCTGCGGGAAGAGCCGCTGCCACAAGCTTGAATGAGCCCGGTACGCTCGCCATGTCGGCGGCGAAAAACCAGGAACGATCATGTCCCCTGGCGATAAGGCGCTGATTGTGAACGATATCGAACAAACGGGGGTCAAGGTGGTGCCCGCTGCGGCCGGCGCGACACAACCCAGCGAGGCGCAGGGGCCCGCACGCATTTCGACCGGCAGCACCGGGCTCGATGATATTCTGGGCGGCGGGTTTGATGCTGATCGGATCTATCTCTACGAGGGCCGTCCCGGCACCGGCAAGACGACGCTGGCCATGCAATTCCTGCTCGAGGGTGCGCGGCGGGGTGAGCAGACGCTCTACATCACGCTGTCGGAATCGCGGGTGGAACTCGCGGTTGTCGCACAGCGGCATGGCTGGTCGATCGAGGGCATCGATGTGTTCGAACTGCTCTCACCCGAGGCGCTGCTCAATCCCGACCACGAAATGACGGTGCTGCATCCGGCGGAGATGGAGCTGAACGAGACCACGCGGCTGGTGTTCGACCGGGTGGAGGCGACCAACCCGAGCCGCGTGGTGTTCGACAGCCTGTCCGAGATGCGGTTACTGGCGCAGAATCCGCTGCGCTATCGCCGCCAGATCCTGGCCCTGAAGCATTTTTTCGCGGGTCGTCGCTGCACGGTCGTTCTGCTCGATGATCTGTCGTCCGCCCAGAACGATTTGCAGGTGCACTCGATCTCGCACGGCGTCGTCCTGCTCGAACAATGCGCGATCGACTACGGCGCGGAGCGGCGGCGGTTGCGGGTGATCAAGATGCGCGGCATTCGCTTTCGCGGCGGGTTTCATGATTTCACGATCGAAACCGGTGGGCTTGCGATCTATCCGCGCCTGGTGGCCGCGGAACACCACGCCGCATTCACCACCGAACGGACGCCGAGCGGCAATGCCGCGCTCGATGAACTGCTGGGCGGCGGGCTCGAACGCGGCACCAATGCACTGCTGATGGGGGCTGCCGGGGTCGGGAAATCGACGCTCGCGCTGACCTACGCGGTCGCCGCCGCCGCGCGCGGCGAGCGCGCCGTGGTGTTCGCGTTCGATGAGGGGCGGGGCACCATCATCGCCCGCGCCCGTGCCCTCGGCATGGCGCTGGACGCGGCGCTGGACTCCGGCTTGATCCGCATTCGCCAGATCGACCCGGCCGAGTTATCGCCGGGCGAGTTCGCCTATCAGGTGCGTGCCGCGGTCGAAGAGCATCAGGCGCGGGTGGTGATTATCGACAGTCTGAACGGTTATTTGAACGCGATGCCGGATGGCCGCTTCCTGGTGTTGCAGATGCACGAATTGCTGAGCTATCTGAGCCAGATGGGTGTGCTGAGCATCATGATCCTGGCACAGCACGGCATGATCGGGACGACCGAAACACCGCTCGATGTGAGTTACCTGAGCGATGCCGTGGTGATGCTGCGGTATTTCGAAGTTGCCGGCACGATCCGGCGCGCCCTGTCGGTCATGAAAAAGCGCAGCGGCGCGCATGAACATACCATTCGCGAGTTCCGGCTGACCCATGAGGGAATTGCGATCGGCGATCCGCTCGCCGCATTTACCGGCATCCTGTCCGGCAACCCGGTTTACACGGGCAGCCCCGAACCGCTGCTGGCGGGGGGCGGCGCGCGCGATGGATGAGCGCGATGGATGAGACTGGCGCGCCATCGGCCGTGTTGGATCGCAGGGATGAAGACCGGTTTGCGGTGCTGGCGCCGATCGGGCGGGATGCCGCGGCGATTGCCGGGGTGCTGGAGCGCGCGGGCTATGCCAGCGTGATCTGCGGCGATGCGGCGGCGCTGGTTGCGGCGCTCGATGCCGGCGTGGCGGCGGCGTTCATTGCCGAGGAAGGCTTGTTCGGCGCGGGTGAGGCGGTTCTGGCGGCATGGGTGGACGCGCAGGCGCCCTGGTCCGACCTGCCGTTCATTGTGCTGACCAGCCGGCAGGTCCGCCCCGAGGTGGAGCGCTGGCGGCTGCGGATGATCGCGACGCTGCGCAATGCATCGCTGATCGAACGCCCGCTCGATGGGCTGACACTGTCGAGTGCGGCGGGGTCGGCGCTGCGCGCGCGGCGCCGGCAGTATGAGGTGCGCCATCATCTGGCGGCGCGGGCGCAGACCGCGATCATGCTGGAGCATCTGGTCGAGGATCGGACCCGCGAACTCGCCCATGCCAATGCGGCGCTGCATCAGCAGATCGCGGAGCGTGAACGCACCGAGGAGGCGTTGCGCCAGGCCCAGAAGATGGAGGCGGTCGGTCAGCTGACCGGCGGGCTGGCGCATGATTTCAACAATATGCTCGCCGGCATTACCGGCAGCCTGGAAATCATGCGCCGGCGCATCGCTCAGGGCCGCCATGGCGAGCTTGGGCGCTATGTCGATATTGCCACGGTTTCGGCTACGCGCGCGGCCGCGCTGACCCATCGGCTGCTGGCGTTTTCGCGCCGCCAGACGCTCAGCCCGAAGCCGACCGATGCCACCGCGCTGGTGCGCGGCATGGAAGCGCTGATCGGCGGCACGGTCGGCCCGGCGATCCGCGTCGAGACGACCCATGCGCCGGATGTTTGGCCGATCCTGTGCGATCCGCATCAGTTGGAAAGTGCGGTGCTCAACCTGGTGATCAATGCGCGCGATGCGATGCCCGAAGGCGGGCGGCTGAGCATCGAACTCGGCAATACCGTGCTCGACGACGCGTATGTCGCCGATCATGCCGATCTTGAGCCGGGCGATTATGTGGTGCTGAGCATCAGCGATTCGGGCACCGGCATGTCACCCGAAGTGGCATCGCGGGCGTTCGATCCGTTTTTCACCACCAAGCCGCTCGGCGCCGGCACCGGGCTTGGGCTTTCGATGGTTTATGGGTTTACCAAACAATCGAGCGGGCATCTGCGGATTTACAGTGAACTCGGATCGGGGACCACGATCCGGATTTATCTGCCGCGCCATCATGGTGGGGTCGGCAGCGCCGATGCTGCCGGGCTGAGTGCTGAGATACCGCGTGCGCAACCCGGGGAGACGGTGCTGATCGTGGATGATGAAGCAGCGATCCGGATGCTGGTGCGCGAGGTGCTGGATGATCTGGGCTATGCCTCGCTCGAGGCCGAGGATGGCCGTGCGGCGTTGCGCATTCTGCGGTCGGGCAATCCGATCAATCTGCTGATCACCGACGTCGGGCTGCCGAACGGCATGAACGGCCGCCAGTTGGCGGATGCGGCGCGGCAGAACCAGCATGATCTCAGGGTGTTGTTCATTACCGGCTATGCGGAGAAGGCCGCGGTGGGCAATGGTCTGCTCGATCATGGCATGGAGGTTATGACCAAACCCTTCGCGCTGCATGCGCTGGCCAGCAAGATCCGCGAAATGATCCACTGAGGTGCTGTGTTGGCCGTCTGGTCAGTCGTGACCATGCACATGGTGAGCGGCGTTGCGCCTGAGAATATCCAATGCCAGGCGCTCGTGCGCCGCAGACCGCACGCGCACCCATAGCAGCAGACCGCCGGCGTCCTCCTGCGACGCGATGCCGCGCGCCCGTTTGCGCGTCAGCGCGTAGGCGAGCGCACCGCCGACCAGGGCGCCGACGCCGCCGGTGGCGGCGGTAACCGCCGCCGTGGCTGCAATTGCCGCGCCGGCGCCGGCGGTTGCGGCGGCGGCTCCCATGGCGGGGATCAGCGCGAAACCGGCGATCAGGCCGCCCTGGGCATCGCCAACCGATTCCGGCGCGATATAGGGTTTGCGGGGCACGGCAGGATCATCCGCCAAATGATGCGGCGCGGTATCGGGTGCGGCGTCGTGATCGAGCAGGCCGAGTTCGAAGCGTTCGAAACCGGCCAGCATCAACTCGTCGATCGCGGCCTGTAGGGAGGCCTGATCGTCGAAAATACCGACGGCTTCACGCACGGCGACCGGCGTGGCGCTGTCCTGCGGGTCGGTGTCCTGCGGATCGTCATGGGTCGGATTTGTCATGATCGGAGGCTTCCGTTCTGATGGCGGGGGCGTTCTGATGGTGGGGGTTCGTTGTCATGACCGCTTCGGGCGGCCCTTTTTTTCCTCATCGAGTGCCCAGTTCATGATGTGGGCCTGATCTTCCGGGCGCTCGGCCAGCCAATGCCCGTCATCCGTGCGGTCGCGCTCGTTGCACATGCGCTGGATCGCGGCTTGGGCATCCGGGGCGTCCCACAAGCCACCGACGCGTTCGATGACGCCCTCGGCATCCCGGCGAAAGACGATCCATGGCGGCATAGGGGGCATTCTCCGGCAACGTTTCGTTGAGACGAGACGTGGCAAGCCGGCGCGCGATCACAAGCGTTTGCGCGCGCGCCACCATGAAACCTTGGTCATCTGCCCCACAGACGATCACAAACCGTGCCGATCGGCGGCGGTTCATGAGAGTTTACGTTTACGCAAACCGACCGGTGGTTTATAGCGAACCGCATCGAGACGCTGTTGGTCACGGATCGGGCGTAGCGCAACCCAGGGAGACAGCGTGACAGGACGGCAAGCCGACGAAAACTCTTTTGGTGCAGCCGGCGCGATCGCTGTCGGTCAGATGACGGCGGATCGGTTCTACCGTGCGATTTTCCACAGTGCGGTCGATTTTGCGATCGTGGCGCTCGATCGGGACGGCACGATTGTCGATTGGAACAGCGGCGCCATCCAGATTTTCGGATGGTCGGGCGCGGAGGCGGTGGGGCGCGATGTCGCGCTGATCTTTACCCCGGAGGATCGCAAGCAGGGGCGGCCCGGTGTTGAGATGCGCCGGGCGCTGGCCGATGGGCGGGCCAATGACGAGCGGTGGCATCTGCGCAAGGATGGCACCAGCTTCTGGGCCAGCGGCGAGATGATGCCGTTGCGCGACGAGGCGGGTACCCATGTGGGATATCTGAAAATTCTGCGCGACCGGACCGATCAGCGCGCGGCCGACGCGACGCTGCGCGAGGCGCGCGGGCTGAATACGCTGATTCTGCGTTCGGCGCGCGATTGTATTGTTGTGCTCGACCTCGATGGTCACACGCTGTTCGTCAGCCCCGGCGGCATCGAGAGCATGGAAATCACCAATCTCGCCGGCGTGCTGGGGTCGTCATGGCTGCGGGTCTGGCAGGGTGAGGATCTGATCGCCGCGCGCGCGGCGGTGGCCGAAGCCCGTGCCGGCGGGATCGGCCGGTTTCAGGGCTATTGTCCGACCCACAAGGGCACGCCGAAATGGTGGGACGTGGTGATTTCGCCGCTTCCCGGCATCGATGGCAGCCCGGAACGGCTGGTTTCGGTCGGGCGCGACATCACGCAGATTCGCGACGCCCAGCAACGTCAGGCGGCGCTGCTGGCGCTCGGCGATCGGATGCGGGACATGGTATCGATCGATGAGATCGCGCTCTGTGCGGCGGAGACTTTGACGCTGACGCTCGGGGTGAGCCGGGCCGGTTACGGTGTGGTCGATCAAGCGGCCGAGACGATCGATGTGCTGCACGATTATCACGGCGAGACGATCCCCGAGGTGATCGGGCTGCACCGGTTGCGGGATTTCGGCCGCTATGTCGAGGATCTCGGGCGCGGCGAAGTTGTTGCGGTGAGCGATGTGCGGCTGGACGGCCGGACCCGCGAGCGGGCCAGGAACCTCGCTGAGATTCATGTCCGATCCTTCGTTAATCTGCCGATCTTCGAGCGGGGCAGGTTTGTCGCACTCTACTTTGTCGCCGGTGTCGAGCCGCGGGAGTGGTCCGCCGAGGACATCGGCTTCATCCGCGCGATCGCCGATCGGACCCGCATCGTCACGGAACGGTTGCAGGCACAGCAGGCGCTCGAGGCGCTGAATGCCACGCTCGAACAGGAAGTTGAACAGCGCACGCGCGAGCGTGATCGCGCGTGGAAAAACTCGCAGGATCTGCAACTGGTGCTGGACCGGACGGGCAGTATCCGGGCGGTCAACGACGTCTGGACCGATCTGCTCGGCTGGACCCGCGATGACCTGATCGGCCATAGTTTTCTCGAATTCGTCCACCCCGACGACCGGCCGGCGAGCGAGGCGCGGCTGGCCTCGGTTGGGTCCCGCCACCTGCCGTTTCATGAGAACCGCTACCGGCACAAGGATGGCTCGTGGCGCTGGCTCGCCTGGGTTACCGCCGTCGAAGAGGGGCTGATCTATTCCAGTGGCCGGCACACCACGATCGAACGCCAACAGGCCGAGGCGCTGGAACATTCCGCAGCGCGCCTGCGGACGATTTTCAGCGCGAGTTCGCAGGCGCAAGGGTTGCTGACCCCGGATGGCATTCTGCTCGAAGCCAATGCTGCATCGCTGAGCCTGGCGGCCACGACGTTGGATCAGATTGCCGGGTTGCGGTTCTGGGAGACGCCGTGGTTTGCCGGCACGCCGGGCATGCCTGAATTGATGCGGGCCGCGGTCGCGACTGCCGCCCGCGGGGAAACCTTTGTCCGGGAAATCAGCGTCGCTTTGCCCGTCGGCCAGCGGGTGTTCGAACTGTCGATCCGACCGGTGCTGAATGTCGCCGGCGAGGTGATCGCCCTGGTGCCCGAGGCGACCGATCTGACAGATCGCCGGCAGGTGGAGGAGCAGTTGCGCCAAGCGCAGAAGATGCAGGCGATCGGTCAGCTGACCGGCGGCATCGCGCATGATTTCAACAATCTGCTGACCGGCATTTCAGGCAATCTGGAATTGCTGCACCGCCGGCTTGGCCAGCAACGCTATGATTCGCTTGAGACCTATGTCACCGGCGCGCAGGGTGCGGCATCGCGCGCGGCGGCGCTGACGCACCGGTTGCTGGCGTTTTCGCGCCGCCAGACGCTGGCGCCGAAACCGACCGACATCAACCTGCTGGCCTCCAGCATGGCCGATCTGATCGAGCGGACGGTGGGGCCGGGCATCGATGTCGAGTTCGCCTTGACGAAAGAGTTGTGGCCGACGCTGTGCGACCCCAACCAGCTGGAAAACGCCCTGCTCAACCTGTGCATCAACGGCCGCGACGCGATGCCGGACGGCGGGCGCCTGACGGTGGAGACGCGCAATCGGCGGCTCGATGACCATGCCGCGCGCGCCTGCGACCTCGCACCCGGCCATTACGTGTCGCTCTGCGTCAGTGACAACGGCACCGGCATGACGCCGGAGGTGATTGCGCGCGCGTTCGATCCGTTTTTCACCACCAAGCCGATCGGGTTGGGCACCGGGCTGGGCCTGTCGATGATCTATGGGTTTGCCCGCCAATCAGGCGGGCAGGTCAGGATCTATTCCGAGCCGGGTGAGGGTTCGATGGTGTGTTTGTATCTGCCGCGGCATCGTGGTGCTGCCGCCGGGCCGGAAGTTGCGGTAGCGCCCAGCGATGCGGTGCAGGCCGGTGCGGGTGAAACGGTGCTGATCGTCGATGATGAACCCGCGGTGCGTAGTTTGGTGACGGAGGCTCTGAGCGATCTGGGGTATCGCGCGATCGAGGCGGAGGATGGCGCGGGCGGGCTCGCGATCCTGCAATCGCCGGTGCGGGTCGATCTGCTGATTACCGATGTCGGTCTGCCGGGCGGCATGAACGGGCGGCAGATGGCGGATGCCGCGCGGGCGCAACGGCCGGCGCTGAAAGTGCTGTTCATTACGGGATATGCGGAGACCGCGGTGATCAGCCATGGTCATCTGGATGCCGGGATGCATGTGCTGACCAAGCCGTTTTCGATCGATGCGCTCGCCGGGCAGATCAGCCGGTTGATCGCCGGCCACTGAAGGCGATCAACCCCTGGCAGGGTTGATCGCCTTCAGGGTCGGCGTGGTGGGTCAGGCGGCCTTGGCCATGTTCCGCAGCACGTAGTGCAGGATGCCGCCGTTTTCGTAATACATCACCTCGTCCTTGGTATCGACGCGGCAGAGCAGGCTGGCCTTGTCGGTCGAGCCGTTGGCGCGGTGGATCAGCATTTCGATGTCCATCCGCGGTGACAGATGTTCGAGGCCGAGAATGTCGATCGTCTCGTCGCCCTTCAATTCGAGCGTCTTGCGGGTCATGCCGTCTTTGAACACCAGCGGCAGGATGCCCATGCCGACCAGATTCGAGCGATGGATGCGCTCGAAGCTTTCGGCGATCACCGCGCGGATGCCGAGCAGCATGGTGCCCTTGGCCGCCCAGTCACGCGAGGAGCCGGTGCCGTATTCGCGGCCGACGAAGGCGACCAGGGGCACGGCTTCGGCCTTGTAGCGCATCGCCGCATCGTAGATCGGCAGTTGATCGCCGGAGGGGTAGTGCCGTGTGTAGCCGCCTTCGACGTTATCCAGCATCTCGTTGCGAATGCGGATGTTGGCGAAAGTGCCGCGCATCATGATCTCATGATTGCCGCGCCGCGAACCATACGAGTTGAAATCCTTCGGCAAAATCTGGCGATCGGCCAGATATTCACCGGCGGGCGTCGCCTTCTTGAAGCTGCCGGCGGGCGAGATGTGATCGGTTGTGATCGAATCGCCGAGCAGGGCCAGAATGCGCGCACCCGTGATATCGGTGACCGGCGCGGGCTCCATCGTCATGCCCTCGAAATACGGCGGGTTCTTCACATAGGTCGAGGACCCCGACCAGCGATAGGTCTCGGCATCGCCCTCGACCTCGATCGCCTGCCACTGGGGCCCGCCCTTGAATACGTCGCCGTAGCGATCGAGGAACATCGCGCGCGTCAGGGTCGCCTTGACGATATCGGCGATTTCCTTGGTGGTCGGCCAGATGTCCTTGAGGAAGACGTCGCGGCCGGTCTGGTCCTGACCGATCGCGACCGTGGTGATGTCCTTGGTCATGGTGCCGAGCAGCGCGTAGGCGACCACCAGCGGCGGCGAGGCGAGGTAGTTCGCCCGCACGTTCGGGTGCACCCGGCCTTCGAAATTGCGGTTGCCGGACAGGACCGAGACGGCGACCAGCTTGTTGTCCTCGATCGCATCGGCGATCGCATCGTCGAGCGGGCCGGAATTGCCGATGCAGGTAGTGCAGCCGTAGCCGACGGTCTCGAAGCCGAGCGCGTCCAGATCGGCCGACAGGCCGGATTTGTCGAGATATTCGGTGACCACCTGCGAGCCCGGCGCGAGCGAGGTTTTCACCCAGGGCTTCGGCTTGAGGCCAAGTGCACGCGCCTTGCGGGCCACCAGACCGGCGGCGACCAGCACGGAGGGGTTGGAGGTATTGGTGCAGGAGGTGATCGCCGCGATCACCACATCGCCATGGGTGATCGAGAAATTCTTGCCGGTGACCTCGGCCTTCACGCCGACATCGTTGGCGGGCACGCCGAGGCTTTTGGTCAGTTCGGTCGCGAAGGCCGACGCCGCTTTGGACAGGGCGACGCGGTCCTGCGGGCGTTTCGGGCCGGCGAGCGAGGGTTCGACGCTCGACATGTCGAGCTCCAGCGTGTCGGAAAATACCGGTTCGGTACCATCGCGCCAGAGACCCTGGGCTTTCGCATAGGCCTCGACCAGCTTGATGCGGTGCTCGTCACGCCCGGAGAGGGTCAGGTAGTCGAGCGTGATCTGATCGACCGGGAAAAACCCGCAGGTCGCGCCGTATTCGGGCGCCATGTTGGCGATCGTCGCGCGGTCGGCCAGCGGCAGATGGTCCAGCCCCTCGCCGTAGAACTCGACGAATTTGCCGACCACGCCTTTTTTGCGCAGCATTTGTGTCACGGTGAGCACCAGATCGGTCGCGGTGATGCCTTCGCGCATCGAGCCGGTCAGTTTGAAGCCGATCACATCGGGGATCAGCATGGCGATCGGCTGGCCGAGCATCGCCGCCTCGGCCTCGATGCCGCCGACGCCCCAACCCAGCACGCCCATGCCGTTGACCATGGTGGTGTGGCTGTCGGTGCCGAACAGCGTGTCCGGATAGGCGATGGTCTTGCCCGCGGCTTCCGCGGTCCAGACCGCCTGGGCGAGGTATTCGAGATTGACCTGATGGCAGATGCCGGTGCCGGGCGGTACGACGCGAAAATTATCGAACGCCTCCTGGCCCCAGCGCAGGAATTCGTAGCGTTCGCCGTTGCGCTCGAATTCGAGATCGACGTTGCGTTCCAGCGCATCCTTGCGGCCTGAAACGTCGACCATCACCGAATGGTCGATCACCAGGTCGACCGGCACCAGCGGGTTGACCTTGTCGGCATTGCCGCCGAGCTTGACGATACCATCGCGCATCGCGGCCAGATCGACCACGGCGGGCACGCCGGTGAAATCCTGCATCAGAATTCGCGCCGGGCGGAACGGCACGTCCTTGTCGGAATGGGCGGCATTCACCCACTCGACGATCGCCTTGGCGTCATCGACCGTGTAGGCCGCGCCGTCTTCGAAGCGGAGCACATTTTCGAGCAGGATTTTCAGCGTGCGCGGCAGGCGGGAAATGTCGCCCAGCTTTTCAGCGGCGGCATTGAGTGCGAAATAGGTGTACTCCTTGCCCTCGACGCTGAGCGTCGTCTCCACTTTCAGACTGTCCTGACCGATCATGTTCATGGTGCTTGTTCCTCTTCGCAGCGTTCGGCGTGTCGCGCCGCAGCAAAATCGATTTGTGATCCGCTTTAATCACGGTGACCGCCGCGCGTCCATCGCCACCAGGGCGATTTAGCCATGCTTGAAGCACGGTCCCTGGCCGCGATTCGCGGCGAGCGCCTGGTGTTCCGGGATGTTTCGTTCAGCCTCGCTTCGGGCGGTGCCTTGCTCCTGATCGGGCCGAACGGGGCGGGCAAATCTGGCAGGGCGACAACGCGCTCGATGATCCGCCTTTGCATGCGACGCGGCTGTGCTTCGTCGGGCATATGGACGCGATCAAGCCGGGCCTGACGGTCGCCGATAATCTTGGCCTCGCGCGCAAACGGACGCGCGGTGATATTCTAGCCGCACTCGCCACGGTCGATCTCGATCGGTTTGCCGATCTGCCGGCGCGGCTGCTCTCGTCCGGGCAACGCCGCCGCCTTGCGTTATCGCGCCTCGCGCTGAGCGACGCGCCGCTCTGGCTGCTCGATGAACCGACCACCGGGCTCGATGCCGCATCGGTCCGGCGCCTGGAACGGAATTTCGCCGGCCACCGTGCGCGCGGCGGCATGGTGATCGCCGCCACCCATCTGCCGCTCGACCTGCCGGGCGCGGTCCCGTTCGATCTGAGCCGGATGGCAGCGTGAGCCGGTTTTTGGCGCTGATCCGGCGCGAACTGATCCTCGCCCTACGCCATGCGGGCGATTCGGTGGCTTCGTTGCTGTTTTTCATTATCGCGGCCAGCCTGTTTGCCTTCGCGGTCGGCCCCTCGCCCGCCGTGCTCTCCGGCATCGCGCCGGGTGTGATCTGGGTGATCGCCCTGCTCGCCGCGTTGCTGCCGCTGAACCGGCTGTTCGCCGCCGATTATGAAGACGGCGGGCTCGATCAATTGATGGTCTCCGGCCTGCCGGCCAGCGCGGTCGCGTTCGGCAAGATTATCGGCCATTGGCTGACCACCGGGCTGCCGCTGCTGATTATCGCCGGTCCGGTCGCGATCATGCTGCGGCTCGACGCCGGCGGCGTGCCGCAATTGCTGCTGACCTTGCTGCCGGGCACCATCCTGCTCTCGCTGGTCGGCGGCATGAGTGCGGCGATCACGCTCGGCGCGCGGGGCGGCACCGTTTTGTTGCCGCTCATCGCGCTCCCTTTGATGATCCCGGCGTTGATTTTCGGGGCGGCCGGTGCGGTGACACCGCATCCGATCGCGGAATTCGCGATGCTGCTGGGGCTGTTGGCGCTGTTTCTGCCGCTGGCGCCGTTGGCGGCCGGTGCGGCGTTGCGGGCCGCGGTATCCTGATTTGGGAAGATAGCGAACGGTGCGTCGCGCCGGGCGTGCGCGGCTGCGTCGATCATCCAGCCGCGGCGGCATCGCTGCCCAGCGCCTGAGCGAGGGCCGCATCGACCTGGGCCATCGACCAATCCCGCTTGATCAGCGCCCTTCCCGCCAGCACCGATTGCCGGTGCAGCGCGGCATCGGAGCACAGCGCCAGAATGGCGTCGGCCAGGCCTGCGTCGTCATCGGCGACGCAATGCGCCAGTTTGGTCGGCCAATCGAGCCCCTCGATGGCAATTGGTGTGGCGACGCAGGGCACGCCGGCGGCCAGGCTGTCGAGCAGCTTGCCTTTGATGCCGGCACCGAACCGCATGGGGGCGACCGTCAGGGTCAGGCGCGCGAAAAACGCTGGCAGATCATCGACCGCGCCGAGCAGTTGAACGCCGGGGGCGGCCCATTGGCGCATTGCCGGCGGCATCGCCGAGCCGGCGATCAGGCAGGTGATTGCGGGTATGCCGGCGCGCAGGCGCGGCATGATCTCGAACGCCAGCCGGTGCGCGGCGGCCAGATTGGGCGCGTGACCGAAATGGCCGATGAACCCGATGGTCGCTTGCGGCACCACAGCGCGGGGCTTGGCCGAGGTGACCAGCCATGGTGCGACGACCACGCGTTCGGCCGGCAGGGTGCGGCGCAGGATGGCGGCTTCGGCGTGCGAATGGGTCAGGACTGCGTCCGCCGCGCCGGCAACCGCCAGTTCGGTATCGCGCACCTTGCGGGCATGGGCGATCAGCGCCGGTTCGCGCTCGCTGTAGCCGCGCCGGGCGAGGCGCAGATGATGCAGATCGGCTACGCTGTAGATCACCCGGGCGCGCGGCTGATGCAGGCGGACCAGCGGCATGTAGCCCGCCGCCGCATCGAGCCGGTGCAGATAGACCAGGTCGAAGCGCCCGGCCTCCCGCGTCAAAACCTCCTCCACCGAGCGATGGACCGGCCGGCTGCGCCAGTCGATGCCGGGGTGGCGGGGCGGCGCCGAGCCGTCGGCCGCGGCGAAACTCACGGCGTAGCCGAGCCTGATCAGCGCTTCGACATGCGAGAGGATGGCGTTCGACCCGGCATCCCGTCCGGGGGCGGGCATCGTGGTGTCGATCACCAAAGCGCGCGGCTTGGAACCGGCGGGGGCGAGCCGGCGGGCCGCGAGGCGATCGATCTGGGCGGAGAGGGCGATGATTGCCGCATCGATCGCCGTGGTCGTGGCCAGACCGTCCAGCACCGATTGCAGGAGCGAGGTTTCATGCGCATCGAACGCATTGGCCGGGGCGATCACGGCGGGAGAGGCGGCGAGCTCCGCGCCATCACGCTCACGCACCACCCGGATCAGATGTTGGCCGAGGCCGGGCAAGCCGCCTTCGAAGCGCAGATCGAACCCGTGCCGGCCATCGCCGATGCCGCCGGCCGCCAGATCCGGCCGAAGCCGGTTGGCGACCACACGATCGAGCAGAACGTCATTGTCGATCACCAGCAGCGCGATCGGCTGGTGGGGCAGGCGCTCGTCCTGGGCCCAGCCCGAGATATGGGTTCGCGTGGCGACATCCAGCCGGCCGCGCAGCATGACTAGGCTGCCGCGAAGGCTGCCGCACTCGATAGCACGGCGCGGTCGGCAACACGGCGCACCGCAATATCCTCAAGCCTGGCGCCGTCCGGCAGCCTGGCGCGAAAGCCGCAGCGCCCGCTGCCAAACCCGGCATCCTCGACATCGGGCCGGTGCAGATTGGCCAGACCACGATGGATCACCCGGCCGCGATGGAGCAATTCGAAACAGACCGGGACCGCCGCATATTGCGGGCAGACCGCCCAGCCGACGGCATGGGTGCCATCGCGGTCGGTCTCGACGCGTTCGAGCCAGCCGGCCAGATCGCCCTGCCCTGCTTCGGCCGCGACCGGGCCGGCCAACGCCGCGAGCCGGGCCTGGATCGCGGCCAGGACCGGGCCATCCTCGATCCGCGCGGCGCAATAGCGGTGATCGATCGCATCCGCGCCGTAGAGGGCGGCATACTCGGCCGCGTTGTGGAACATCAGTCGATTGTCGTCGTTGATATAGGTTTCGGAGGCCGCACCCTCGGCGAAGATCACGTCGTGCCGATCGAGTTCGACGTGGACGTATTCGATCCGCTCGACCGCGGTTTCCTGCACGATCGAGACGCCGTTGACGAGGCAGATCGCGGGGATCAGCGCGCCATCGACCAGCATGGCGTGCTGCGGACTGACCCAGAGCGGGCGGAGCGGGCGGCCGTTGCCGAGCGCGCCGGCGGCAAAATGGACCGGCAGCAGATGCGGCTTGCCGGCGGCGAAGCGGCCTGAATAGGCCCGGCGCCCCAGCCATTTGACCGGCTTGTGCGACCCATCGGCCGTCAGCACGCGATCGCCGATCGCCAAAGCTTCGACCGGGACATCGCCGACTGCCGTGGCGATCCGGGTGCCGGCGCGATAGCAGGCCACGGTGATGGCCGAGCCGCCGAGCCCATCGGTCGTGATGCTGAACTGGCTGCTGGTGAAACTGCCGGTCGACAGCGTGATATCGGCAAGATCGGTCTGGGTCGCCGACTCCAGCGTCAGGACGCCGCCCGCCGTGCCGGAATTCTGGGTCCAGACCGCGCTGGCAACACCGGTCACGCCCCGCAGGTCGATCGTGTCGGTGTAGGCGAAGCCCGAAATTGCACTCAGCGAACTGCTGGAAACGCCGGAATCGACGATCAACTCGTTGTTGGTGCCCGAGAATTTGAGCGGTGGTGGCGCGGCGGCATTCGCTATATTGTTGCCGAGCTCAAGAGTGCCGAAGCCCGGGGCGCTCGCAGCGCCCGGCGCGAAGCCGATTTCGAGGAACGGAACGATATTACCCAGGGTTGTCGGGTTGAACGTCTCGTACGCGCCGCCGCTGACCTCGTCGGTGAAGAGAAAGCCGGTGCCACTCACCGAAACGATGTCGATGACCAGATTGGACTGGACGGAACCCGAAATGTCGAGAATGCCCTGAGTGCCATCGACGACGAGGTCGACGGTACCGCTGGTCGTTACCCCGGTGTAGGACCCGACCGTGCCTGTACCCACGGTAATCGTCGTCGTGCTCATATAATGGCCCCACTATAAAACGCGATCCGCAGAATTCGATTGCAAAACGACACTTAAGGTTGCATAATATGGCAAATAGGGACACTGTCAACAAAAAATTAGTATTTTATTCAATTTATAGTAGATGTCCCTGAAAATTCATCATCGTTCGTAACCGTGCGGGCGGCTTCGTCGGGTTCAATGCGCTGGCCTGGGATCGCCATGGCGGCACGCCGCAAGGCACGCAACGCAGCGACCTTGTCGGGATGAAGGGGCGGTGTTTCGTCCGCAAGGACATATGCGTAACGGTTCGCCCCCGATGGAAACGGATGATCCGGGCCCAACCCGATGCGGTCCGGCGGTACCTGCGGCCGCAATCCCATGTCGAACCGCGCGTTCATCGCCCGGAGCGCGGCCCCCTCAAGCGGCCGGATCCCGAGCATCGGCCCGATGCGTGCGATGATGCGCCCCACCGCCGGGGCGGCGACATAGCCGCCGGTCGTGAAACCATAGGAAAAATGGCGCATCTTTTGCGTCGGCTTCGGGTGGACGACCAGCACGTACACCACGTAGCGCGGATGATTGGCCGGAAACATCGCCATGAACGAGGCGTTGTTCAGATGGTTGCGATACCGCCCATCCGCCGCGACGACCTGCGAGGTGCCGGTCTTGCCGCCGACCCGATAGCCCTTGACCCGCGCATAGACGCCGGTGCCCGACAGCACGACGCCGCGCATCATTTTGCGCATCAGAACGGAAACATGGTGGCGCATGACCCGCACACCGGTGCGCGGCGGCGCGCCCGGCCTTCGCGCGAGCAGGGTGGGCCGGAACAGAATCCCGCCATTGACATCGGCCACCACCGCATTGACCAGAATGATCGGCGCCATCGCAATCCCGTTGCCGAAACTCACCGTCATCGTGGTGAGCAGGTTCCAGGTATCCTTCGGATGCCAGATCGGCGGTTGCGCGCCGGGCATCTGCACCGGCGAGGGGCGGAAAAATCCCATTTTCCGCAGCCATGCCCGCTGGATTTTTCGGCCGAGGATGGTTGCGATGCGCGAGGCACCGATGTTCGATGAATAGGCCAGCACCGCCGGCATCGCGAGCCAATGATGCACCGGTTCGAAATCGGTTACCGAAAACCCATCGACGAACAGCGGGTGGGTGGTGTCGAACCGGTCCCAATAATGCAGCAGCCCCGATTGCAGGGCCGCCGGCAGGGTCATTAGTTTCATCACGCTGCCCGGTTCGTAATCGCCGGAAATGCAGCGATCGAACAGCGTGTTGCCGGGTGCGTCGTGCAGATCGTTGGCGTTATAGTCGGGCAGGCTGACCATGGCGACGATGCGCCCGGTCATGCTCTCGACGATGCTGCACGCGCCGCGCGCCTGATAATCGTGCATGGCGCGCGCAACCGCGCGGTGCACGATCGCCTCGATCCGCAGATCGATCGACAGGCGCAGCGGCCGGTTCGGCGCGCTGATCAGGCGCCGGTCGAAATAGGCCTCGATTCCGGCAATGCCGCGCTGGTCCGGCGTGACGCCGCCCAGAATATGTGCGGCAAGATCGCCCTGCGGGTAATGGCGGACCCAGATCGGCTGGAAATAGACCCCGGGGATCCCGAGCCGGTTGACGGCGATTTCCTGCGCCGCGGTCAGTGAGCGATCGAGGTAGACGAAGCGCTCGTGAACCAGACCCAGCCGATGCGCGAGCATGGCGCGGTTCAGCATCGGCAATACCGTTGCAAGCCTTGCGGCGTCGCGGTTTGGGTGCGTGATCTGTGTTGGATCGGCGTATAACGCGGCACCCGGCAGCGACACCGCCAGCAAACGGCCCCGCCGATCGAGAATCCGCGCGCGATCGGGTGCGTGGAGCATCGTCCGGAAGTCGGGCCGCTGGGCCGCCAGGACCGCCGGGTTTGGCAGGATCGGCGCGATCACGGTGGCATCGATCAGCTTGACCGCCAGCACGCTGTAGAGCGCCGCAAATCCAACGAGTCCCAGCACCGCCCGCGCGCGAAATCGGCGCCACCACCGGTGAGCACCGGCATCGGTGATCGTTCGGGTAGGCGTGCGAAGCGGATTGTGGTCTAGAGCCATCACGTTGAATTAACACGAAGTCTTCACGCCTTTGTATAAGCCGCTGAAAAACTTTATGTTACCACAATTCTCGCCTATATATTATGCCAGCGGTTGTCCAAGCCGTTCATCAAGGGAGCCGGTCATGTCGAGATCGAAACTGCATCTGATCAAGCCTTCACTTTTGCTGCTCGGGCTTTCTGCTGCGCTTGCCGGCTGCGGCACCAGTGCGCCGCACCGCATGGGCACCGGCGCTGCCAGCGGGGCTGCGACCGGTGCTGCGTTCGGGCTGATCGGCGGGCCGATCGGCGTGGTGATCGGCGGGGCGATCGGCGGTGGGATCGGGGCGCTCACCGCTTCGACCACGACGCCGCAGCAGATCAATCTCGATAACGTCGGCAAAACCGGCACCGGACCGGCGGCCGCCCCCTCGCAGCCAAACACCGCCTACGCCCAGCCGGGGTTGCGCAACCAGATCAATTCATATCAGTCGCAACCGCAATCGCTCACCACGGCCGCGCCGCCCGCCGGCTATGGCCAAAGCGTTCAGGCGCAACCGCTGCCGCCGCCCAATACGCAATAGGGTTTGTCCTGCATTCGGCGCAGAACGCGCCGAATCCGCACCAGATGAGCGGGGCTTTAAACTTCGTCCATACGGTAGGTGAGCCGGGTTGATCGCCCGGATTGCGATGCCCACCATATCGGTCCGTCAACGGTCCTGCACTACGGGACGACGAAGTTTGGCTCAATACGATCTCGGAAAGGAATACCGATATGACATTCAAGAAGACCATCATCGCGGCCCCCGTCGCCTTAGGCATGGCTCTGGCCCTGGCAGGATGCGGCACGTCGCAGCCGGAGCGCGCCCAGGGTGGCGCTGCCGGTGGTGCTGCGGCCGGTGCCGCGGTGGGTGCGGTCGGCGGCCCGATCGGCGCGCTGGCAGGGGCGGGTATCGGTGCTGTTGGTGGAGCGGTCGCAGGTTCGCAGACCACGCCGCAGCAGGTTAACTTGGGCGCGCCGCCGAAGGTGAAACTGCCGGGCACGACCTCGGATAGCTCAAGCAGCCAGTAACGCGATCGCGCGGACTCGCAGGCGGATCCGGCTCCGCCTGCGGTCTGGTTTCAGCCCGGGCTGATCGGCTTAGACGGCGCCGCCGGTCACGTAGTCGCGCAGGCTGCGGACTTCCTGGGCCTGCTCATCCATCAACCCGGCAACCACGTCGCCGATGCTGACCACGCCGATCAGCTTGCCGCCATCCACGATCGGCAGATGGCGGAAGCGGCCTTCGGTCATCAGGGTTTCGGCTTCGAAAATCGATGTGGCCGGCGTCGCCGTGGTCGGGGCGCGGGTCATCAGCTGGCTTGCCAGCATGTCGATTGTGCCGATGCCGTTCGCGGCGAGGCTGCGCACCACGTCGCGTTCCGACAGAATGCCCAGCAGATCGTTGTCGGATGATTGTACGACCACGGCACCGATCCGCTTTTCGGCCAGCACCACCACCACGTCGCGGATCCTGGTATCGGGCGATACGGAAATCAGCGCAGCCGGTTTCCGTTTCAACAAAGCAGCCATCGTCGTCATCATAATCCTCCCGAGGATTCTGGGCCCGTTGATCCGGGCCGGCGCCTGGGCGTTCGCCTCAGGCAAACATCAGATGACGATCATATGTCATCGAACGATCTCAAATCAATAAAATTACCAGCTGTGACCGGATTTCATCGCGCCGTTGCGCCCGACGCTGCCGCCACCCATGCAGCCTGGCCCGTCACGATGGCGAGTTCGTCACCACCCGCCTGCGCCGTGGCGGCGAGCAGCGCCGCACTCGCCGCACAGGCGGTGTTCAGCGCCGCTACCGCATCGTGATCGCGCAGGTAACGCGCCATGAACAATGCGGCGAACGCATCCCCCGCGCCGGAGAACGCGCGATCGAGCTTCGACACCGGGACGAAATGCCGCGCCTCGGGCGTCAGCAACAGAACATCGAGCATCCTGGGTGCGGTGTCCGCGCCGGTGAACCCGGTGAGCACCACGATCGGCGGGCCGAGCGCCGCCATCGCGGCGAAGGCGCTCGCGCGATCCGCCAGCGCCCGGCCGGTCAGAATTTCGAGTTCGAACGGGTTGGGAAACGCGATATCGGCCAGCGGCAGCAGGACATCGCGGAACGCGGCGACCAGCGCCGCCGGCACATAGACCCGCCCGGCATCGCCGATCACCGGATCGCACGCATAGAGCGCAGCCGGATGCGCCGCGCGTGCGCGTGCCACCGCATCGCACACGACCGGCACCGCCGCCGCCGCGCCGAGATAGCCCGATGCCACCGCGGCACAGCGCGCGAACGCACCGCGCGCGGCAAGGCCCTGGATCAGGGCCGCCATCGACGCCGGCGCCACGGGGCCACCTTCGGCGCCGCCGTGGCCCGGATGGTGGGAGAGCAGCGTGGTCGGCAGGGGCCAGACCTCATGACCGAGCCGCGCGTAGATGAACGCAGCCCCCGCATTGCCGACGCTGCCGTTCAGGACCTGGGACTGGATCGATAAAATCGCCATCGCGGCACTTGGCGCGATTGGCCTTCCGCTGGCAAGCTGGGGCATCGCCGCTACTGGCACGCTGCGGCATCGCCGCGGTTCGAACCCAAGGAGAGTTCCCCTGTCACGCATTCCGAAATTGTTGCAGCCGATCACCTTTCGCGCGGTCACCGCGAAGAACCGGATCGTCGTCTCGCCGATGTGTCAATACAGCGCGATCGACGGGCTGGGTCAGGACTGGCACATCCAGACACTCGGCGCCAAGGCGATGGGCGGTGCCGGCATCGTGTTCACCGAAGCGACGCATATAGCGCCCGAAGCGCGCATCACGCCCTATTGCCTCGGCCTGTGGAACGATGCGCAGGAGGCGTTCATGACCAGGCTCGCCACCTTGATCAGCTATGGCGGCGCCATCCCGGCGATCCAGATCGCCCATGCCGGGCGCAAGGCCAGCACGGTCGCCCCATGGGAGGGTGAACGGCACATCGCGCCCGATGCGCAAGGCGGCTGGCTGCCCGCCGCACCCAGCGCGATCCCCTACGCGCCGGATCGGCCGAACCCGCACGCCATGACCGAGAGCGATATCGCGACCACCATCCGCCAGTTTGCCGAGACCGCCGCGCGGGCTTACCGCGCCGGGTTCAAGATCGTCGAACTTCATGCCGCCCACGGCTATCTGCTGCATGAATTTCTTTCACCGATCAGCAATCACCGCACCGATCGCTACGGTGGCGACCTGGCAGCGCGTGCGCGCCTGTTGATGGAGGTGCTGGATGCGGTCCGCGCGGCCTGGCCGGTCGACCTGCCGGTATTCGTCCGCCTGTCCTGCACGGACTGGATCGAGGGCGGCCACACGATCGAGGATTCCGTGACGCTGGCGCGCTGGCTGCGCGAGCGTGGCGACGTCGACCTGATCGATTGTTCGAGCGCGGGCATCGCGCCGCAGCAGAAGATCGCCTCGGTCCATCCCGGCTATCAGGTTCCGTTCGCCGAGCGCATCCGCCGCGAAGCCGGCATTGCGACCGGGGCGGTCGGCATGATTCGCGAACCGGAACTTGCCGCCGAAATCATCGCCAACGAGCGGGCGGACCTCGTGTTCCTCGCCCGCGCGCTGCTGGCGGACCCGGCCTGGCCCAACCGTGCCGCCAGCCACTTCGGGCTCAAACCCGAGTTGGTGCCACAATATCAGCGCGCGCTGATCTAGCGCATGACGATTTGACGCCGCGCGCCAAAACAGGAACAAAACGCGATTATTCCGGCAATACCCCCTTGACGCGGCGCGGAATCGCTACCTAGAACATCGTGTTAGCGTTTTGTTCCAGAACGCGTCAGACCGAAACGAGGGATCGATGCTTACCCGCAAGCAACACGAACTGCTGGTGTTTATCGACCAGCATCTGCGCCGCACCGGTTGTTCGCCGAGTTTCGAGGAGATGAAGGACGGGCTCGATCTGAAGTCGAAATCCGGCATTCATCGTCTGATCGGTGCGCTGGAGGAACGCGGCTTCCTGCGCCGGCACAAGCATCGTGCGCGTGCGCTTGAAGTGATCCGGCTGCCGGCGGACAGCGTGCCAAACGAACGTGCGCCCGAACGCGCCTCGGAGCGCGCACCCGAGCGTGTCATCGACCAGAAATTCGCACCCAACGTTATCCGCGGCGATTTTTCCGGCCGCTTTCAGGGTGCGCGCGCCGCCGCCGAAGTCGCGGCGATCAGCCTGCCGCTTTATGGCCGGATCGCCGCCGGCCAGCCGATCGAGGCCTTGCGCGAGCATCAGATGGAAATCGAGGTTCCGATCGCGCTGATCGGCCAGGGCGATCATTACGCGCTGGAGGTGGCTGGCGATTCGATGATCGAGGCCGGCATTCTCGACGGCGACACCGCGATTATCCGCAAGGGCGAAACCGCCGAAAACGGGCAGATCGTGGTGGCGCTGGTCGATGACAACGAAGTGACGCTGAAGCGTCTGCGCCGGCGCGGCAACTCGACCGCGTTGGAACCGGCCAACGCACGGCATGAAACCCGCATTTTTCCCGCCGAACGGGTCAAGGTGCAGGGCTGCCTGGTTGCGCTGATGCGCCGATATTAGTCGGGCAGGGCCGGTCCCCCCTTTGACCTGACGGGCCTGCCACCCGATATGGGACGAATGGCGGTATGGGGTAAGGTTATCGGCGGCGTCGCCGGCTTCGCGTTCGGCGGGCCGATCGGTGCGATTGCGGGCGCGGCGCTTGGCCATGCGGCCGACACCGGCGATCTCGGTTCGCTGGGCGCGCGGGTCGGCCGGGTATTGCCGCTCGACTCCGCCCGGTTTGCCGCCATGCTGGGGCGGCGTGAGCAGGTGTTCGCGATCGCGGTGACCGTGCTTGCCGCCAAGCTTGCCAAATGCGACGGCCCGGTCAATCGCGCCGAGATCGATGCGTTCAAGCGCCAGTTCCGCATCGAAGACGCTGCGGTGCCGATGATCGGGCGGCTGTTCGATCAGGCGCGGGACGATGCCTCCGGCTTTGAGCCCTATGCGCGGCAGTTGGCCGAAAGCTTCGCGGACAATCGGCTCGCACTTGAACAGGTGTTCGGCGCCCTGCACGCGATCGCCCGCGCCGATGCGCCGCTCAACGGCCGCGAGGCGGACGTGCTGACCCGGATCGGGGTGGCTTTCGGCCTCGACGAAGCCGCCCGCAATCGGGCCGCCAACCCCTCATCCTTCGCGCAATCCGACGGCGATCCCTACGAGGTGCTCGGCATCGCCAGGACCGCGAGCAACGAAACCATCCGCGCCCATTGGAAGCAGCTGATGCGCGAAAACCACCCCGACCAGTTGGCTGCCCGCGGCGTTCCGGCGGAATTCGCCGCGCGCGCGACCGATCGCGTTGCCCGGATCAATGCCGCCTGGGACGACATCAAGCGCGAGCGGGGTCTGTGACCTCACCCAACCAGGACGACCGTCCGCCCGGCGCGCCGATCGATCATCTGGTACTCCACTACACCGGGATGCGCAGTGCCGCGGATGCCATTGCGCGGCTCTGCGACCCTGCCGCCAAGGTTTCGTCGCATTACGTCATCGAGGAAGATGGCACGGTCCATCAACTCGTGCCGGAAACACGCCGCGCCTGGCACGCCGGCATCAGTTTCTGGCGCGGGCGGCGCACTCTGAACGATTGCTCGATCGGCCTCGAAATCGTCAACCCGGGCCATGAGTGGGGCTATCGCGCCTTTCCGCCCGCGCAGATCGCCGCCGTCATCACGCTCGCCCAGGGCATCCTGGCGCGCCACCCGATTCCGGGCGCGCACGTCGTCGCGCATTCCGACATCGCGGCCGATCGCAAGCAGGACCCTGGTGAATTGTTCCCCTGGCGGCACCTCGCCACGCACGGGATCGGCCTGTGGACCGACGAATTCGCCGCGCCGTCCGACCCGCTCGGGGCACTGACCGCGATCGGGTATGATCCGGGGCTTGATCCGGTTGTTTCGATCACCGCGTTTCAACGGCGATTCTGGCCGTCATGCTGCGATGGCGTGATGGATGAGGCGACGGCCGGGCGGATTGGGGCGGTTGCTGGAGTGTTTGCTAAGGGGAGGTAAGGAAGCGCTTCTTTTTTGAAAAAAAGAAGCAAAAAACTTTCTGACTCGGGGGCACGGGCGTTTTCAAGGGCACGGGCCCAAATTAACAAAGTTTTTTTTGCTTCTTTTTTGTTCACAAAAAAGAAGATCCTTCCCTGTCCTTCCCTACCCTCCCATCCCCCCGAACCTTGCATTTCTATATAAAAACTATATAAAAATCCCCGAAACCCGGAGCACAGCCATGGCCGTTACCAGTTTCGAAGTCGACCAGCATACCGCCGAAGCGATATCGGAACTGCGCGGGCTGTTCGGGGTCAAGACCAATGCCGCGGTGATCCGGCGGGCGCTCGCTCTGGCCCAGGTGATCAGCCGTGAGGCGGCGGCGGACCATACCATCACAGTCAGCGGCAGGGCTGAGCCGGTCCGCATCGTGCTCAACGGGTAGGCACGGCGCCGGCGATGAGCGGCACGTCGCCAGGATTGTCGCCGGCGGTCCAGCTCGAGGATGTCGAACGCGGCCTGTCGGTCAAGGATCGGATCGCGCTCGGCGATGCTTCGATCCGGCGGCAGATCGCGATCGTGATCATGGCGCTGTTCGCGATCACCAACGTGCTTTCGGTCATCTTCATCGGCGTGCTTTATTATTTCGATCAGCGCGACATCGCTGATCACCTGATTCCGGCGACCGCGCGGGTGATTACGCCATCGGTCGTGATGAGCCTGCTCGGTGCCACGACCGTGCAGCTCGGCGCCATCGCGGTGATCATGGCGCGCGGCATTTTCAACGTGCCCATTGACCAGCCTTACCCGATCGTCGAAGAGACCTGAGCCAGACGGTTGGACGGCCGCCGTTCCGGGCAACCGGGGCGGAGGAAAGTCCGGGCTCCACGGAAACACGGTGCCGGTTAACGACCGGCGGGGGCGACCCCAGGGACAGTGCCACAGAAAACAAACCGCCCGCGCGTGCAAACCCGCGGGCAAGGGTGAAACGGTGCGGTAAGAGCGCACCGCGCCTCCGGTAACGTAGGCGGCAGGGTAAACCCCACCGGGAGCAAGACCGAATAGGGGTGGCCGGCGGCGTGAGCGATCATGGCCGCAGGGATGTTTTCGACCCGTCACCCGGGTTGGTCGCGCGAGGCGCGCAGCAATGCGCGTCCCAGACGAATGGCCGTCCACCATCCGCGAGGATGCGGACAGAACCCGGCTTACAGACCGTCTGGCATCTATATCAATAAGAGGAAGTGGGCGCGTGGTGCCGGGTGAGGGATTTGAACCCCCGACCTTCGGTTTACAAAACCGCTGCACTACCACTGTGCTAACCCGGCCGCGCCAGTGACCTCTTATCACGACCACGCCGGGTTTCCACCCCTTGCCTGCCCCCGCCACCCGGTTTATACGCCGCCCACGACCGGTGGGGCCATAGCTCAGTTGGGAGAGCGCCTGAATGGCATTCAGGAGGTCGGCGGTTCGATTCCGCTTGGCTCCACCAAATCAATCCTCCACGATGAAGAACCAGGTAGCGCAAGGCGCCAGGTCGCAACGTCCGGAAACCGATCGTGCCGGAATCGCTGACGATGCGCGTCCCCGCATCGCCATCGATCACCCGTGACAGATCAGCGAGCGCCCCGATCGCCGCTGGCCTGCCGGTGGCGGCCACGAACGATACGGCAGCCGCAACCTTCGGCCCCATCGAGCCTGCCTTGAACGCCTCGCCGTGGCGCCTCAATGCATCGGGGTCGGCCCGCCCGATCAAGCGCGCGTGTTCCGTGCCATAGTCGAGATAGACGCCAGACACGTCGGTCAGCATCACGAACAGGTCGGCCGCCACCTGTTGCGCCAGCAAGGCGCTGGCCGCGTCCTTATCGATCACGGCCTCGACTCCGTCCATTCGCCCGTCGACGCCGGCGGCGACGGGAATTCCCCCGCCACCCGCACAGATCACGATGACACCCGCCTCGATCAGCCGTTGGATGGGGCCGATTTCGACAATGGCTTGCGGCCGTGGCGAGGCGACCACGCGGCGCCATCCCTCACCATCGGGCGCGATCGACCAGTGATGCGTCGCCGCGATCAGGCGCGCGGCCGCTTCGTCCAGCATCGGGCCGATCGGCTTGGCCGGCGCGGCAAAAGCCGGATCATCCCGAGCGACGACAATCTGGGTCAACAGGGTTGCCACCTCGGTGCCAACCGGCAGCGCGTTGCGCAATTCGCGCTCGATCGCAAAGCCGATCCAGCCTTCGCTTTCCGCATCCAGCACATCCAGCGGCAACGCCGACTCAGCCGGCCCGGCCGCCGATTGCAGCGCGAGCAGCCCAACTTGCGGACCGTTGCCGTGCGTCAGGATCAATTGATGGCCGGCCGCGACCAATGCTGCGAGCGCGCGCGCCGCACCCCGCAGCGTATCCAACTGATTGGCGGCGGTCAGTGGCTGGCCGCGCTTGAGCAACGCGTTGCCGCCGAGTGCGATCACGATGCGCATGGCACTCAGCCCAACGTCGCGACCAGGATCGCCTTGATGGTGTGCATCCGGTTCTCCGCCTGATCGAACACGATCGATGCCGGGGATTCGAAAACATCATCGGCCACCTCCATCGCGGTGATGCCGAATTTCGCTTCGATATCGCGTCCGGTCGTCGTCTCTGCGTTATGGAACGATGGCAGGCAGTGCATGAATCTGGTCAGCGGATTGCCGGTTGCGGCCATCAACGCCGCGTTGACCTGATAGGGTTTCAGAAGATCGATCCGTTTCTGCCAGATCGATGGATCTTCGCCCATCGATACCCAGACGTCGGTATAGATGAAATCGGCGGCCGCGACCGCCTTGAGCGGATCGGTCTCGTACAGCACGGAGGCACCGCTTGTCGCCTCGAGCGCGCCGATATGACCGATGAACGCTGCCTCCGGCCGGAGTGCGGGCGGCGCGCCGATGGTTAGACGCATGCCCAGTTTTGCCGCCCCGGTCGCCAGCGAGCGCGCCATATTGTTGCGCCCATCACCCATGAAAGCGAACCGAACGTCCGACAGATTCTTGTGGGTGAATTCACGCATGGTCATGAAGTCCGCCAAGATCTGGGTCGGGTGCGATTGATCGGTCAAACCATTGTACACCGGCACGCCGGCATATTGCGCCAGTGTGACCGCGTCCGCCTGGCCGAAGCCGCGAAACTCGATCGCATCGAACATCCGCCCCAGCACGCGCGCGGTATCGCGCACGGTCTCGGCCTGACCGATATGGCTGCCGCCGGGCCCCATATACGTCACATGCGCGCCCTGATCGTGGGCCGCGACCTCAAAGCCGCTGCGTGTGCGGGTCGAATCCTTCTCGAAAATCAAGGCGATATTCTTGCCGGTCAGTGCCGCGCGCTCGAATCCGCCACGCTTGGCGGATTTCAGATCTTTTGCCATGTCCAGCAGGTAGCGGATTTCATCGGCGGCGAGATCATCAAGATCGATCACGCTTCTGCCGTGCAGATTGATGGCCATCGGATTGTCCTGTCTTTGGTTGATCAGATCGGGGGGTTGATCAGATCGGGTCGCGTACCAGCGGACACGTCATGCAATGGCCGCCACCGCGGCCGCGCCCGAGTTCCGAACCCGCAATGGTGATCACCTCGACGCCCGATTTGCGGAGTTGCGTGTTGGTATAAACATTGCGGTCGTAGGCGATCACCACACCGGGCGCGACCGCGACGACATTATTGCCGTCGTCCCATTGTTCCCGTTCCGCCTCGAACGCATCGCCGCCGGTCACGACCCGCCGCAGCGTCGCAACGCCGACCGCCTGCGCGACCACATCAACGAACGGTCCAACCTCGGCGACCACGCGGATCGCACCGGTGTCATCGCCCGGATAGAGCGAAAACGCCCTGATGTGATCGACGATGTCGGGAAACACCGTCACCAGATCCCGATCGCAGAAGGTGAACACGGTATCGAGATGCATATAGCTGCGGTCGCGCGGCATCAGCGCTGCGATCACCCGCCGCGCCGCCCCGTGTGCGAACAGACGACTGGCATATTCGGTCACGGCCTGCGGCGTCGATCGCTCGCCCATGCCGATCAGCACCACACCCTCGGCCAGCGGCATCACGTCGCCGCCTTCCAGGCTCAGCGGGCTGAAATCCTGGTCCGCAGCATCGAGGTAGCGGACGAAATCGGCATTCCTGAAGCGCGGGTGAAACCGATACACGCACGCCACATTGATCGCCTCCGGCCGGCGCGCCGGCCAGAACATCGGGTTGATGAACACCCCCTTGTTGACCCAACAAGAGCTGTCACGGGTAAATAACTGGTTCGGCAGCGGCGGCAGCACGAATTGATGATCCGCCTGGGTCAGGGCGAACAGGCCCCTGGCTGCAAATGGCAGCTCGGCCCGCGCAATCCCGCCGATCAGAAACCTCGCGAGCTGCGCGGCCGGCAATTCATCGAGCCAGGCGCGCATCTCCCCCATCGTACCATGACCGAGATGTTTCAGATCGACCCGCCGATCGAGCAGCCACGCCCGGGCTGACGCATCGGCCATCGCCTCGGCGAGCATTGCGCCGAATTCGTGCACGATCACCCCCCGTTCGCGCAGGGTATCGACAAACGCATCATGTTCCTGGCGCGCCTTCTTGACCCACAGGACATCGTCAAACAGAAACGCGTGGCAGTTGCCCGGCGTCAGCCGCTCAAGGCCAAGGTCGGGCCGGTGCACCAATACTTCGCGCAATATCCCAACCTCGGAATGAACGCCCAAAACGGCGGTCATGACTCGATCCGATCCGGCGAATGGTCCCGCCTGGCGGTCTTTACGATCGCGGCCGGCCGGGTGTGCGCGCAACAAGGTATCGTTCGACTCATCGAATAATCTCCGTCATGGCGGGGAGCCCCGGTGATGCAAAGTCCACCGGACGATGCGCGATCAACCAGCCCCCGGCAGGTTTCCAGCGTTTAAATGCCGACAGGTCCCGCCTCGCATTGATCTGAATCAAGGCACGCTTGGACGGTGTCCGCCACTTTGAGGAACGATCGGATCAAGCGCTGCATCGGGTGATGTCCGGAGGCGTCCACCGCTTCATCGCCCACCGACCCGATATCCCACGCCGCGTGTGACCGACCATTTCGTGAAGGATAACAATTTGCGATGCCCAGATCCCCCGGACTTATGCCGCTCGAACCCTCGTTCGACATCTTTCTGTTTGCCGTGGTCGGGGAAGACAGGCGCGGCGTGCCCGTCAGCGTGCTATCGATCCTGGCGCGCTCGAACATCGATCCGTGGGAGGAGGCCGCATCCCTCGCCCGACTGCCCCGCACGACCGCTGCCGATCGGCTGACCGGCCTGATCACGGCCGTGCCAGACGGGATCGAGGGTAGCGCATGCCCGGAGACCACCGCTTCACGCCTGGTCAAACTCCTGCCGCACGCCAGCATCGCCATCGATCATCCGTTCACGACCATGGCGCGCACCACCACCATGCAATTTCCAGCCGTCAGTGCGCGCTCCCGCGTCGCCGCCATCCTGCTCTGTGCCGCCCTGATCGCATCGCTCGTCTATGTCGTCTCAAGCAGCGAGCCCGACACGCAAACCGGCCATACGGCCGAAGCCGCCATCACGAGCCCGACCGACCGCTGAAACCGCCCGCACATCCGCGCCGTCTTTGAACAGGAATTATGCATGACAGCGCCCGCCATCGCCACAGCCGGGGCACCACCGGGCCTGACCAGCAACGAAGCCGCCAGCCGGCTGAAATCCAACGGTCCGAACGCGATGCCGGACGCGACCGAACATGTGCTGCGCCGCGCCATCGGTAAATTCTGGGCGCCGGTTCCCTGGATGCTCGAAGCCGCGATCGGGCTGGAATTGCTGCGCGGCAGCATCATCGAAGCCGCCGTCATCGCGCTGCTGCTTCTGTTCAACGCTGTCCTCGGCCTGGTCCAGGAGGGCCGGGCGCAGGCGACGCTCGATGCGCTGAAATCCCGCCTCGCCTTGAACGCCTCGGTCCGGCGCGACGGCGCTTGGCGGACCGTGCCCGCCACCGATCTGGTGCCCGGCGATGTCGTGAAACTATCGCTCGGTGGTGTCGTCGTGGCCGATGTCACGCTCATCAGCGGCGAAATCCTGCTCGATCAATCGATGCTGACCGGCGAATCCGTCCCGATCGAAGGCACCGCTGGCCAGAAAACCTTCGCCGGCGCGCTGGTGCGGCGCGGCGAAGCCATCGCCGAAGTGACCGCGACGGGTGCGCGCACCAAATTCGGCCGGACCGCCGAACTCGTGCGGATCGCCCACAACGTCAGCTCCCAGCAAACCGCGGTGCTGCGCGTCGTGCGCAATCTCGCCGGTTTTAACGGCGTGATCACGGTTCTGCTGGTCGGATACGCGGTTCATCTCGGCATGACGACCGACCAGATCATCGCCCTCGCGCTCACCGCCGTGCTGGCGAGCATTCCGGTCGCGCTGCCCGCCACCTTCACCCTCGCCGCCGCACTCGGCGCCCGCGCGCTGGCGGCGCGCGGCGTGCTACCGACCCGGCTGTCCGCGGTCGATGAAGCGGCCACCATGGATGTGCTCTGCGCCGACAAAACCGGCACGCTGACCCGCAACGCGCTCAAAGTAACCGATGTCCACGCCCTGCCCGGCTTCGATGTTGCCCATATCCTCGCGTGCGCCGCCCTCGCCAGCTCGGATGGCGGGCAAGACCCGGTGGATCGCGCGATTACCACCGCCGCCAAGGCCAAGCCGATCTCCGACGCCCCCCGGCTGATCGGCTTCACGCCGTTCGATCCGGCGACCAAAATGTCCGCAGCCACGGTGACCGCCACGAGCGGTGAAACCCAGCGCGTCGTCAAAGGCGCGTTCGCGGCGATTGCGCATCTCGCCGCCGCGTCGCCCGATGCCGCATCGACCGCCGAAGCCCTCCAGGCCAAGGGGTTTCGTGTGCTCGCCGTTGCCGTCGGGCCGGCGCAAGGCCTGAAATTGGCCGGTCTGATCGCCCTGAGCGATCCGCCGCGCGATGATTCCGCCGATCTGATCCGCGCGCTGAAGACCCTCGGCGTCCACACCATCATGGTCACCGGCGACGCCGCCGCCACCGCCGCGATCGTCGCCCACGCCGTCGGGCTCGATGGCGCGATCTGCCCGGCCGGCGCGATCCCGGACAGCATCAGCCCGGGCCGTTTTGCCGTGTTCGCCGGCGTGCTGCCTGAGGACAAATTCAAGCTGGTCAAGGCGTTCCAGAGCCAGCACCATATCGTCGGCATGTGCGGCGACGGGGCGAACGATGCCCCGGCGCTGCGCCAGGCGCAGATCGGCATCGCCGTGGCAACCGCCACCGATGTCGCCAAATCGGCCGCCGGCATGGTGCTGACCGGCGCGGGGCTCGGCGGCGTGGTCGCCGCGGTCAAGGAAGGGCGCGTGATTTTCCAGCGCATCCAGACCTACACGATCAATACCATCATCCGGAAACTGGTGACGGTGCTGTTCCTCGCCGTCGGTCTGCTGATAACCGGCCATGCGATTCTATCGCCCATGCTGATGGTCATTTTCATGATCAGCGGCGATTTCCTGTCGATGTCGCTCTCGACCGACAATGTTAGCTGGTCCCCCCAGCCGAATGTCTGGCGCATCGGCCGGCTGACCATCGCCTGCGCCATCATCGCAGCCGGTCTGCTGGTGTTTTGCAGCGTGACGCTCGCCATCGGGCATTTCGCACTCGGCCTGAGCGCCGCCGCGCAAGAGACGCTCGCCTTCGTCGCTCTGGTGTTTTCCACCCAGACCACGATCTACGCGATCCGCGACCGGCGCCATCGCTGGGCCTCGCGCCCGAGCGGCTGGCTGCTGGCATCGTCGGCCGCAGGCATCGGCGGTGTCGCCTGTCTCGCCATCAGCGGCATTGCCATGCCCGCGCTGGGCGCACCGGTGGTGCTCGGCGTCTTCGTGGCGTCAGTTCTGTTCGCGCTCATGCTCGATCTGGTGAAACTGCCGGTGTTCGCCCGACTCGGTCTTGCATGACGCGTCCAACGTGAGCCGCCCGCTGGTATCAGAAGCAATCGAACAAAAAAACAGCGCCCGCTTTCGATCGACAATAGCCGCGGCCCCGCCGATTCATGCCATTCGCGGCCACGCCCCTCTTGTTGTCACGTGACCTTCACTGATATGTCATCGCCCTGTCATCAAGCCGCGCTAAGCGGCACGGGTCGTCAACAAGGGAATTTTTCATGAAACGCCGCCTCCTGATCGCCGCAGCGCCGGTAACCGCGCTCGCCGCCGCCACCGCCCGCGCCGCCGCACCCGTGACCATCACGCTCTGGCACGCCATGGCCGGCGCGCTCGGGCAGAAACTCCAGGCGACCGTCGATGCATTCAACAAAAGCCAGACGGCCTATCAGGTCGATGCCGTCTATAAAGGCACCTACCCGCAGGTGCTGACCGCGACCATCGCCGCCTGGCGCGCCGGCAAAGCCCCCTCGATTGCGCAGGTGTTCGACGTTGGCACCGCCGACATGCTCGGCGCCGGGCGTGCCGTGGTCGATGTCTATAAACTCGCCGCCATGACGGGCGTCGCCATCGACCCCGCCACCTACATCCCCGCCGTGCGGGGCTACTACAGCCTCAATGACGGCAAGATGGGCGCAGCACCCTTTAATTCCTCCACCGCAACCATGTGGATCAACGAAGACGTCTTCGAGAAAGCCGGGCTCGACCCGAAAATGTCGCTGGCCACCTGGGACGATGTGATCAAGGCCGCCCGCGCCATCAAAGCCAAGAACGCCGCACCCATCCCGGTGATGACCTCCTGGCCTACCTGGGTGCATTTCGAGCAGTTCGCCGCCATCCACAATGTGGAATACGCAACGCTGAACGATGGCTTCGGCGGCCCGAAACCCACCCTCAAAATCGACACCGCCCCTTTCGTCAAAAACCTCGGCACCATCCTGTCGATGCAGAAGGAAGGCCTGTTCAAATACCAGGGTCGCGACGGCGCCCCCAGCCCGATCTTCTACGCCGGCAAAGCCGGTATCACCTTCGACAGTTCCTCGATCTACGGGCAGCTCAAACAGAGCGCAAAATTCAAATTCAACGATACCTACCTGCCCTACCACCCCTCGATCATCAAATCGCCGATCAACTCGATCATCGGCGGCGCCGCCTTCTGGGCCATGACGGCACCCGATCGCAGCAAACCCGAATACACGGCAGTCGCAAAATTCTTCAATTTCATCAGCCAGCCCGAAAACGACTCCGGCTGGTCCGAAGCCACCGGCTATATTCCCGTCACCACCGCCGGTAACGCACTGATCACCAAACAAGGCTTCTACACCGCCAACCCCGGCACCAATATCGCGGTCGAACAACTCACCCGCACCCAACCCACCAACTTCTCGCGCGGCATCCGCCTCGGTGGCATGCCCGAAGTGCGCGTCATCATCGAAGAAGAATGGGAACGCGCCATCCAGAATAACACACCAGCCAAAACCGCCCTCGCCGCCGCCCAACACCGCGCCCAAGCCGTGATCAACCGGTTCGCCCAATCCATCCACGCCTGATGCCGGGGGGTGGGGGTGACGTGCTGGAAGGAAAGCAAGGCCAGGGGCTCTGCCCCTGGACCCCGTTAAAGGCGGAGCCTTTAAAATCCATTAGTTTTAGGCAAGGGGAGGGCGACCCAGGCCAGATCGAC
>NZ_NCJX01000040.1:0-34411 GCF_002282635.1 Acidiphilium sp. 34-64-41
CGTCATCGCAAACCTCCTCCAGGGAAGTTCAGCGAATCATACCCGCCCGAGCCGCGACAAATCACTTTCGAGTCAACGGAACCTCAGGTTGGTATAAGCGTAATTGTCGAGCTGATACAGCGGCATCGCGTTGGAATAGACCGCATAGATCAAGATCGCCCGGTTGGCCGGATTGTCCTTCCGATAGGTCGGCGGGCTCGGCAGATCCTTCGGCAGCAGGCCGCTCGCCGCGTTGATCGCGGTCTGCACATCGCCGGCGGCCCCATCGATGTTGCGGTTCAGCACGAATTGCAAGGTGATGCTGGTCGAGCCGAGGCCGCTGGTCGAACTCATCGCGGCAAACTGCTGTTCGAGCGGTGCCGCCACCGACGATGCCATGGTATCCGGGCTGGCACCCGGCAGCGAGGCAGTGACCTCGATGGTCGGAAAATCGACATTCGGCAGCGCCGCCACCGGCGGTTTGGTATAGGCAATGATGCCCGCGACCAGAATGCCCGCCATCAGCAGCGAGGTCGCGATCGGCCGACGGATGAACCCTGCCGAAATATTCATGACGCCGGCGCCGGCGTCGGCGAAGGCCTATCGATCCTGACCTTCGCGCCATTAGCCAGGCCTGCAGCCGCGCCACTGTCACCGCCCGCCGCACCACCGAGTCATCCGGCTGGATCACATAGGCGTAATAGCCGCCCGGCCCTTCCACCACGGCGGTCGCCGGCACCGTCAACGCCTTGGGCTGCACCGACAGCACCAGCCGCGCTGTTACATACTCGCCGGGCCACAATGTCTCGTGGGCATTGTCAAACTGCCCCATCAAACTGATCGTACCGGTGGTGGTATCGATCAGATTATTGACGAATCGCAGATGCCCGTGGGCCAGCAGGGTGTGCCCGTCCTCGCCATAAGCATCCACGGTCAGGCCATTTTGCATCTGATGGCGCCGGATTGCGGCAAGACTGGCCTGCCGACAATTCTGGGAAACCGCTCGAAATGTATCCGCCGGCGCGGGCTAACCCGTCAGTTTCCCCGCAATCGCCTCCAGCACGCTGGCATCCTCGATCGTCGGTGGCACCACCGGGTTCATCCCGTTCGCCATCTGCTTCATCGTCGCGCGCAGAATCTTGCCCGATCGCGTCTTGGGCAGCCGTTGAACGATCACCGCAGTCTTGAACGCCGCCACCGGGCCGATTCGCTCGCGCACCAGCGCCACCAGTTCATCCGCAATCACCGCCTCATCGCGCTCAACGCCGGATTTCAGCACCACCAGCCCGAACGGAATCTCGCCCTTGATATCATCGTGCCGCCCGATCACCGCACATTCGGCGACATCGGGATGCGCCGCCAGCACCTCCTCCATCGCCCCGGTCGAAAGCCGATGCCCGGCGACATTGATGATGTCATCGGTCCGCCCCATCACCCAGATATCGCCCTCCGCATCCACCGCCCCGGCATCCCCGGTCCGATACCAGCCCGGAAACGCTTCGAGATACGCGCGCCGATACCCCGCATCGTCGTTCCACAACGTTGGTGCGCAGCCGGGCGGCAACGGCAGCCGGATCGCCAGCGCCCCCACCTCACCCGCCGGCATCAAATCACCCTGCGGATCGAGCGCCTGCACATCAAACCCCGGGCACGCCCGCCCGCCGGACCCGGGCTTGAACGGCGTCAACCCGGTGCCGCGGAACCGCGCGCTGATCGGCCAGCCCGTCTCGGTCTGCCACCAATTATCGATCACCGGTTTGCCCAGCAGCCCGGCAATCCAGGTCGCGGTCGGCGGATCGCACCGCTCGCCCGCCAGAAACAACGCCTCCAGCGCCGATAAATCATACGGCCCGATCATCGCACCCTCAGGGTCCTGCTGCTTGATCGCGCGCAACGCCGTCGGCGCGGTGAACAGCGTCTTGACCTTGTGCTGCGCACAAACCCGCCAGAACGCCCCGGCATCCGGTGTCCCCACCGGCTTGCCCTCGTACATCACCGACGTCACCCCCGCGAGCAGCGGCGCATAGACGATGTAGGTATGCCCCACCACCCAACCGACGTCGGATGCCGTCCACATCACCTCGCTCGCCGCCCCGGGACCCGGCCGCACGTCGAAAATCAGCGGCACCGAATGCGCCAGCGCCACCGCATGCCCGCCATTGTCCCGCACAATGCCCTTGGGCTTGCCCGTCGTCCCCGATGTGTAGAGCACATAGAGCGGATCGGTCGCCGCCACCGGCACCGGATCATGCGCGATCCCCGCCGCCTCGGCCGCGCTGAAATCCTCATCCCGCCCCGCCAGCAGCTCAGCGCGCAGAGCCTCGCGCTGGAAAATCAGGCAAGCCTCGGGCCGATGCGCCGCTAAGTCCAACGCCGCGTCGAGAATCGGCTTGTAGGCAACCACCCGCCCCGGCTCCAACCCGCAGGAGGCCGCAATCACCAACCTGGGCTGCGCCGCATCGATCCTCGCGGCCAGTTCCGGTGCGGCAAACCCACCGAACACCACCGAATGCACCGCTCCCAACCGTGCACAGGCCAGCATCGCGATCGCCGCCTCCGGCACCATCGGCATATAAATCACCACGCGATCGCCCTTGACCACGCCCCGCGCCGCCATCGCCCCCGCCAGCTTCGCCACCCGGTCCCGCAACACCCGATAGGTGAACTGCGCAACCCGCCCTTCCATCGCACTATCCCAGATCAGCGCGACCCGCTCGCCCGCCCCGGCCTCGACATGCCGATCCAGACAATTGACCGACGTATTCAGCACCCCGCCCGTAAACCACCGCCCGAACGGCCCGATATCCGGGTCGAACACACGCTGATACGGCTCGATCCAGTCGATCGCCTTGGCGGCTTCGGCCCAATACAACTCGTTCATTGATTTTGCTCTCGGACGGTTAAGGAAGGCCTACTTTTTTGAAAAAAAGTAGCAAAAAACTTTCAGCCGATTCTCGACAATGCCGCGTCCAACCTCGCCAACTCCGCGTGGGCGGCGTCCAGACGGTCGCGGTTTTCCACGATGATATCCTCCGGCGCCTTGCTGACGAACTCCTGATTCTCCAGCTTACGCGCGATCTTCTCGGCATCGCTCGCCGTCTTCGCCCGCGTCGCCGCCAGGCGTTTCCGCTCGGCCGCCAGATCGATGATATCCGCCAGCGGCAAAATCAGCGTCGCCTCACCCAATATCGCCTGCGCCGCCCCCTGCGGCATCTCGCCCTCCAACGCCTCCAGGCTGGAAATCCTGGCCATCCGCGCAATCTCCTCGCGCCACCGCCCGGCCCGCGCCAGCGTCTCCGCCGAGGCATCCCGGATCAAAATCGGAATCCGCGTGGCCGCCGGCACGTTCATTTCGCTACGCACCGCCCGGATTTCTGAAATCGCGGCAATCACCCACGAAACCTCATCCCGCGCCGCCGCAGCATCACTGACCACCTCACGCTCCGGCCACGGTGCCCGGATCAACGACCCCACCGCGCCATAACCCAACTCATCCCACAACGCTTCGGTCACGAACGGGATCATCGGATGCAGCAACCGCAGCAACACCCCCAGCACATGCGCCGCCACCGCCCGGCGCTCGACCGCATCCTCATCCTCGCCCGCCAGACCGGGTTTGGCGAGTTCCAGAAACCAGTCACAGAAATCGCCCCACGTGAACCGGTAACAAATCTGCGCATACTCCGCGACGCGATACGCCTCCAGCGCCGCCGTCGCTTCGCTCACCGCCCGGTTCGCCGCATCCAGAATCCAGCGCGACAGCGCAAGCCGCGCCGCCTCGGGCCGGAACCCAGCATCCGGCCGGCACGCGTTCATCTCGCAGAACCGCGCCGCATTCCAGATCTTGGTAATGAAACTCCGGTTCGCCGCCACCATGGTCGGCCCCAGCTTGATCGAGCGCCCCGCCCCGCTCTGTGCACTCACGGTATAGCGCAGCGCATCCGCCCCGAAATCCTCGATCAACGTAATCGGGTCGACCACATTGCCCTTGGTCTTGCTCATTTTCTGGCCACGCTCATCGCGCACCAGCCCGTTCATCATCACGGTGCGGAACGGCACCTCGCCCATCACATACAGCCCCATCATCACCATCCGGGCGACCCAGAAGAAAATGATGTCGAACCCGGTGACCAACACATCACCTGGATAATATTTCGCCAGTTCTGCGGTAGTCTCGGGCCATCCCAGGGTCGAAAACGGCCACAGCGCCGAGCTGAACCAGGTGTCCAGCACATCGTCGTCCTGGCGGAGATCGACCGGATGGCCGAAATGCTCCTCGGCATCGCGATGCGCCTCGGCTTCGGATTCGGCCACGAAAATCACCCCCTCCGGCCCATACCAGGCCGGAATCCGGTGCCCCCACCACAATTGGCGCGAAATGCACCAGGGCTGGATGTTCCGCATCCAGGCGAAATACGTGTTCTCCCACTGCTTCGGCACGAACTCGACCCTGCCGTCCTCCACCGCCGCGATCGCCGGCTTGGCCAGCACTTCGGCATTGCAGAACCATTGCTCGGTCAGCAGCGGCTCGATGATGGTGTCGCCCCGCTCGGCCTGCGGCACGGTATGGGTATGCGGCTCGGTCTTTTCCAACGCGCCGATCGCATCGAGGTGCGCCACGATTTCCAGCCGCGCGGCAAACCGATCGAGCCCTTCCAGGCTCTCGAAAAACTCCCGGTCCTGCGGGTCCACGCCGTCGCGCACCTCCGCCAGCGTCACCCGCGCCGCCCGATCGAAAATCGAGGGCGTCGCCAGCCCATGCCGCTGCCCCACCGCGAAATCGTTGAAATCATGTGCCGGCGTGATCTTCACCGCCCCGGTGCCTTTTTCCGGGTCTGAATATTCATCGGCGATAATCGGAAACCGCCGTCCGGTGATCGGCTGGATCACGGTCCGCCCCACCAGCGCCGCATAGCGCTCATCGCCCGGATGCACCGCCACCGCGGTATCGCCCAGCATCGTCTCCGGCCTTGTCGTCGCGACGATGATCACCTCGTCGCTCCCCTCGATCGGATAGCGCAGATGCCACAAAAACCCCTTCACCTCGCGCATCTCGACCTCGAGGTCCGATATCGCCGAGCCGAACGCCGGGTCCCAGTTCACCAGCCGCTTCGCCCGATAGATCAAGCCATCGTTGAACAGCCGGACAAAAATCGTCCGCACCGCGCGCGACAGACCCTCATCCATCGTGAACCGCTCGCGTGACCAGTCGGGCGAGGCGCCCAGCCGGCGCAACTGCCTGGTAATCGCGCCACCCTGCTCCTCTTTCCACCGCCAGACCCGCTCGAGAAACGCCTCACGCCCGATCTCCTTGCGGGTCGTGCCCTCACCCTGCAACTCGCGCTCGACCATCAATTGGGTCGCGATCCCGGCATGATCGGTCCCCGGCTGCCACAGCGCATCGCGCCCGTTCATCCGCTGAAACCGGATCAGCACGTCCTGCAAGGTCATGGTCAGCGCATGACCCACATGCAGCCGCCCGGTCACATTGGGCGGTGGGATCATGATGGTGAAGGGCTTGGCGTTGCGCGCCGGGTCGGCCGCAAACGCGCCCTCCCGTTCCCAGGTGTCATAAAGCCGCGTCTCGAACGCGGCGGCGTCGAAGTTCTTGTCCAGCATGGGCCGATTATGCGCGAAACGATCGCGCCCGCAAAGGTGAGCGCCTAAAAACCCTCAGGCCGCCCGACCAACCGCTCGATCTCGGCCCGCACCACTCGCTCGACCAGGTTGGGCAGATGCGCATCGAGCCATGATTTCAGCATCGGCCGCATCTCCTCGCGCACGATGTCCTCGATGCTGATGCCACCCCGGCTCACCGCCAACCCCCGATCGGCCGAAACGCTCCGCATCAGCGCGCTGAAATGGCTCGCCGCCGCCTCGGCCGCTTGCGCCCCCAAAATCGGCTGCGGCCCCTCGACCGAACCCGCCGTGGTGGCCTCCGGCGCATGCGCCCGCTGCGGCTCGTAAGGCAGATCGGTCGATGCGGTGTCGGGTGGCGTCGCGCTCGACAGCGTCGGCGACAGGGCGATCGCCTCATGCACCGGCGCCCCACTCCGCGCCGCCCGCGCGGCTCCGTTCGCCGGTTCGCTCACCATCATGGAGGAATCCAGCACCATCACCGAGTCGGCATCGGCGGGTACTGCGCCGCCCTGAGGCTCCGGCGGCACCGTCACCGTCTCGGCATCCTTCAGAACGCGCCGGATCGATGACAAAATTTCGTCCATCGAAGGTTCCGCCCCGATCGGCTCGTTCGAGATGCTCATGGCCTGATTCCCCCTGACTGGTTTTGCCTATTTCGGCGACATGATCAGCTTCGGCACCACCGGCGCCGGCGTGCGCAGCAGCGCGCCGTCGGGGCTGATCCCTGCCTGTTCATACGCCTCGTTGCCGTTACCGAACAAGGCATCTTTCACCTGATCATAATACTTCAAATCGTCGTAATGCGTCACCGGCAACGCCAGATCCGTCGCGGTCAAACGCCCGATCGCCGCGGCGATCCCGTAAGATTCATTCACGACATTCGCAATGTTCTGAATTTGCGTCGTCTGCGCATTGAACAGCAATTGCTGCGCATTCAACACATCGAGCGTATCACGCGTGCCCACGATTTCCTGCCGCTCTGTACCATCGAGCGCGATGGCATCGGATTTGATCTGTTCCTTCGTGCTGCGCACCGCCGCCTTCGAGGCGATCAACCCTTCCCAGGCCTGCGTTGCCGACTGCACCGCCGTCCGCCGCGCATCCACCACGCCGGCGATGCCATACTGCACCTTGTCGCGCGCCTGGCGGATCGCCGCATATTCCGAGCCACCCTGATACAGCGGCACCGTGAGGTTCGCGAGCACCTGCCCGCCGCGCGAAGAACTGTTCGGCCCCAGCGGATTATGCTCGCTGAACGCCGAGGCCGAAACCGAAAGCTGCGGCGCCAGCGCCGCGATCGCGACATCCACCGCATCGACATCGGCACTCTGGGTGAACAGCGCCGCGACAACATCGGGATTGTTGATCATCGCCTGGCGCACCAGATCGGCCTTGCCCTTCACCGGCAGCGCCAGGGGCTGCGGCGGCACCAGTTCGGCGGCCGGATACGAACCGACCAGCTGGCGGAAGGTCTCGTTCGCGATATTCAGATTGCCGCGCGCCACCTCGACCTGCTCCTGCGCGCCGGCCAGCGAAGCCTTCGCCTGCGCCACCGACGTCTCGGTGATCTCGCCGACACCGAACTGATCATTCACGGCCTTCAACTGCTGGGCCAGCACGCTGCGGTTATTGATATCGAGTGCCAGCAACTGCCGATCGGTGATCACTGTCACATAGGCGTTCACCACTTTGGTGAACACGGTCTGCTCGGTCGACAGCAACTGCGCCCGCGCGGCGTAAACGCTGTTTTTCGCCTCATGCGTTTTCGCAACCGTCGCACCGCCGCTGAACAATTGCTCGGTCACGGTCAGCTGGCCGATTTCCTCGTTGCGTGATTGCGGCAAGCGCAGATGACTGAGTGTTGGTGCACCGGTCAGCGGGTTGGTGCCTGGCAATTGCTCGGTTTCGACGCCGGTAATCCGCCCCGCCGTTCCCTGCAACTCGACCGTCGGGCGCCATCCGGCCAGTGCCGCCGGCACCGTCTCGTCAGTCGCCCGCAGGTTCGCGCGCTGCTCCTGCAGGGTCGGATTATCCGCGTAGGCTTCCGACAGCGCTTGGGTCAACGTCGCCGGCCGCTCGTCCGGGCTGGCCCACGCCAACGGCTGCAAGGCCAGAACACTCATGGGTACAATCGCGCAAAGGGTCGTGATTCGACGGCGCATGGTCATCCTTCTGCAAGCCTCGGAAAAACGCCGGCCACGCGGGCCGCATCTGGTCAATCGTTCCATCAGAACGCGAACGTCGGCGCGGGGCTGAACCCGGTCAATGGACCGGCCTGGCAATCGGCCAGCACAATCTGCGCAAACCCCCCGCCGCTCACCTCCGCCCGCACGATCCGGCCAACGCCCCGCTGGCGCACGATCGCAATCACCCGCCCCTGCGGCGTCAATTGGCTGGCAAGTGCCGTCGGCAGCGCATCGATCGCACCCTCGATCACGATCACATCGAACGCGGTATGCTGTGGTGCGCCCTCGCTCAACCGCCCCGCCAGCACCCGTACCTCGGGCGCCTCGCCCGCCAGCGCCGCCGTCGCCATCGCGCGCAGGTCCGGGCTCGATTCCAGCGCCACCACCGCGCCGCCGCACGCCGCGAGCACCGCCGCGCCGTAGCCGGTGTTCGCACCAATAACCAATACCCGCTCGCCCGGCCGCACCGCCGCAAAGCTCGCAAGCCGGCCGATGGTCAGCGGCGAAGGCATGGTCCGCCCTTCGCCCAGCGGCAATTCGGCGTCGCTATACGCCTGCCCGACCAAGGTGGGCGGCACGAACCGCTCGCGGCGCAGCGTGCGCATCGCGGTCACGATCCGATCATCGACGATGTTATTCGGCCGGACCTGACAATCCACCATCAAGGCACGAGCGGTGCGGAAATCGCGGTCTTTTTCCTTCATCGGGGTCCTTCAACCGGAAGCCTCTACGCGGGAGCGCCCTCATCTATAAAGCGAGTCAGCGATCTCGCAAAACATTCCTGCCCCGCGCTGCCCTCCTTCTGCACCACCGGTCTTGACCACCAACCGCCGATGGCCCGATAAGCCAGCAATCGTCGTGCCCGGTCCGGTGGCAGAGTGGTGATGTAGCGGACTGCAAATCCGCGTATGCCGGTTCGATTCCGGCCCGGACCTCCAACGCACGATGCCATTGACGAAAATTTTCTTAAGAATAATTCATCAATGCCGTGCCGCCCGCACCCCGGGCCGCCCATCACCGACAGGCGCATGTCATGAACCGATCCGCCGCCGCCATCGCCATCATCCTGATCGTCATCGGCGCCCTCGCGGCCGGCGTGCTCCGCGTGTACGTCCCCGGTATCATCCTCATCCTGATCGGCGCCGGCGTCGCCCTGTCCCTGCGGATGGCAAATGAATGGGAACGCGCCGTCGTCCTCCGCCTCGGCCGCTTCGCCGGCATCCGCGGCCCAGGCGCCTTCTTCATCATCCCGGTCATTGAAACCATACGTTGCCGTCGATACCCGCAAGCAAAGCACCGTCATCAGCGCCGAAAACACCCTCACGCTCGATGGCGTCTCCGTCGCGGTCGATTCCATCCTGTTCTGGAAAGTCGAAGACGTAAAGCGCGTCGCCACCGAATTGCTCGACTACCGCGCCATGATCAGCCAGGTCGCGCAAACCTCGTTGCGCGAAACGATCAGCGGCATGTCGCTCGCCGAAATCCTCGGCAACCGCGAACAGATGGACCAGCGCATCCGCACCGTCATCGCCGATAAATCGCAGGATTGGGGCATCGGCGGCATCGGCGTGCAGATCCGCGACGTGCGCATTCCCGCCGAGCTGAACGACGCGATGAGCCGTAACGCCCAGGCCGAAAAGGAAAAACAGGCCCGCGTCACCCTCGCCAGCTCCGAAGTCGCCATCGCCGAACAAATCGTCCGCGCCGGCGACATCTACGCCGCCAACCCCGCCGCCCTGAAAATCCGGCAGATGAACCTGATCTATGAGATGAATAAAAATAAGGGCACCACGATCCTGATCCCGACCGATCTGGCAAATGCGATGAGCGGCGTGATCAAGGCGAAGGAAAGTTGAAGCCAAGCAGGTCTTTTTTGAAAAAAAGAACCAACAAACTTTTTTTAAACTGGCGATCGACTTGGAACCGATCGGGATCAGGTTCCTGCGACTACGTCGATGGGGCACGGAAACCGCCGACGCCGCGCTCGATCTCCGTCACATGCCGCGGCTCGAACCAGGCCGCATCTGTCAGTCCGCAAGAATGCGCGATCATCTCGACCTCATCGATGATCTGCCGCGCATAATTTGCCACCCGCACCGCCTTGTCCGCAGGATCGAGCCCGGCGATCAACTTGGGCTCCACCGCCGTCACGCCGGTCGGGCAACGCCCCGAGCCGCATTTCATTGCCTGAATACACCCCAGGCTGAACATGAACCCGCGCGCCGAACTGACGAAATCCGCCCCCATACACAAAGCCCACGCCACCTTGTCCGGCGTGATCAACTTGCCCGACGCCACAATCCGCACCCGATCGCGCAGCCCGTGCCGCGCCCGTACCGCCGCCACCAGCGGCAGCGCCTGGGTGATCGGCAGACCGACATAATCCGCCAGCGGCGCCGGTGCAGCGCCGGTCCCGCCCTCACCGCCATCCACCTGCACAAAATCCGGGCAATGCTCCGGATGAACCACACAATCGGCGAACCACTCTTCGACGAACGCGATATCGCCCACCACGAACTTCACCCCCACCGGCTTGCCCGTCACCGCGCGCACCCGCGCAACGAAGGCACCCAACTCGGCAATACTGCCGATGTCATGATGCCGGTTCGGGCTGATACTCGCCTCACCCTCCGGAATCCCCCGGATCGCCGCAATCTCCGCGGTCACCTTGCCCGCCGGCAGAATCCCGCCCTTGCCTGGCTTCGCCCCCTGAGCCAGCTTAACCTCGAACATCCGCACCTGCTCATGCGCCGCAATCGCCCGCAACCGATCATCGGAGAGCGCCCCCGCACCATCGCGCACCCCATACTTCGCCGTGCCGATCTGCATGATCAGATCACCGCCGCCGGCCAGATGATAATCGGATAGCCCACCCTCGCCCGTACTCATCCAGATGCCGCCCAGCCGCGCCCCTTTCGATAGCGCCAGCACCGCCGCATGGCTCAAAGCGCCGTAACTCATGCCGCTGATGTTAAAAACATGCCGCGCCAGAAACGGCGTCCGGCACGCGCCGGGCCCTGCCGCGACCCCGATCAGCTTACCGCCATAAAGCCGCTTTTCCTCATCGAGCACCGGAAACGGTGCGTTGCGGAAAATAAAGCTCGGCACCGTCTCGCTGCCGAAATTCACCAGGTTCGAGACACCCTTGGCCGACCGATACACCCAAGACCGCTCGAGCCGGTTGAACGGCCGCTCGGCCCAGTCCGGCAGATATTGGTACTGGCGCATATACTCGCCCCAAGTTTCCGCAAAATACCGGAAATGGCCGATCACCGGAAAATTACGCAAAATCGTATGCGTCGTCTGCCGCCGATCATGAATATAAACCGCCGAAATGGCGGCCAGAATCCCGAAACCGACCAGCGCAACAACCATCATTGAAATCATCGAACTCTCAAAAACCGGCTTGAACGCGATACCGGCAATCGATAATCCGAAAAGGTTAATATCCACTGAAGTTTACCGCTCAACCGAGCAAATACTCGACCTCAGCGGTATATTCAGGGTGCGCATCGCCCAGATGTGAACTGAACAGCGTGATGTGCTCCACCGCGATCGGCGGCGAACGATACAAATTCCGGCTCTGCACGAATTCCGCAAACCGCGGCCCGATCGGCATGTCCATCCGCGCCAGCGTCACATGCGGCGTGTAGCGCCGCCGCTCCGCCGCCAGCCCAATGCGGCGCAGCGCGGTCTCGATCTTCGCCTGCAGATGCAGCAACGACTCGTTGCGCTCGACGCCGACCCACAACGCCGAAACCCGCCCCGCCTTCTCGAACCAGCCCGCCCCGGTCAGCACCAGTGAAAACCCGCGTCCGCGGATCGCCGCCAGCGCATGATCGATCTCCTCGGCTTCCAGCCGCTTGGCCTCGCCGATGAACCGCAGCGTCAGATGCATGTTCTGCGCGGGCACCCAGCGCGCCCCCGGCAGGTTGAACGCAAACCCCGCCAGGGTCTGCTTGACCTCCCACGGCAGATCAAGGGCGACGAACAAACGCATGATTTGCCCTCCAGTCGCCATCAATGTTGCCGAGGCAACCGCCCCGGTCAAGCTCAGGCCGGCACGCGCTCCGCTGCCCAAGCCGTTACCCCGAGCCCCAGCATCAGCCCGATATTCTGCACCGCAGCACCCGCCGCGCCCTTGCCCAGATTATCCAGCCGCGCCACCAGTACCGCCTGGCTCGCGGCCTCGTTCTCGAACACGAACAACTCCATCACATCCGACCCCGCCGCAACTTCGACATCGAGCCGCTGCTCAACCGGCGTCATCCGCACCCGCACCTGCCCAGCACCCTCATAGTGCCCCACCAGCGCACACCCGATCTCGCGCGCGGTCGGCCGGCCCGGCAACGCATCCAGATGCAGCGGCACCGAAACCAGCATCCCCTGGCGAAAATGCCCGACGGAGGGAACAAAAATCGGCCGCCGCGCCAGGCCGCCATGCCGCTCGATTTCCGGAATATGCTTATGATTCAACGACAATCCATAAAGACCGAACGCCGGCCCACCATCGCGCTCATGGTCCGCAATCAACGCCTTGCCGCCACCCGAATACCCCGACACCGCATTGATCGTCAGCGGATAATCCGCCGGCACCAACCCCGCATCGACCAAGGGCCGCAGCAAAGCCACCGCCCCGGTCGCATAACACCCCGGATTCGAAACCCGCGCCGCCTGCGCAATCGCGCCCGCCTGCCCCGGCACCATCTCGGCAAACCCGTACACCCAGCCGTTGGCGACCCGATGCGCCGAACTCGCATCCAGCAACCGCGGCGCCGCACTGCCCAGCCCCTCGACCATGTCCGCCGCCTCGCGCGCCGCCTCATCCGGCAGGCACAAGACGACAAGATCAACCGATGCCATCATCGCCCGGCGCGCCGCATTGTCCTTGCGCGCGTGCAAATCGAGGCTCTGCACCACCACACCATCGAGCCGTCGCAACCGCTCGACAATCTGCAACCCCGTGGTCCCGGCCTCGCCGTCGATGAAAACACGCTTGCTCATGGCTTTTCTCCACCCCCATGCTGGCACCAAAATCAACACCGTGCTAGGCGGGCGCCCAACCGGATCGCATATGTTCAGATGGAGCCAATCGTAATGTCCGAAACCCAGACCCCGCCGCTCACCCTCAATATCCAATACACCAAAGACCTCAGCTTCGAAGTCCCCAACGCACCGGCAATCTATACCATCCTGCGCCAGCCCCCCTCGGTGAACATCAACCTCGACGTCCAGGTCCGCCGCATCCAGGACGACCAGAACGTCTACGAAGTCACCCTCGCCACCCGCGCGGAAGCCACCATTCCCGCGCCCGCCGAATCCACCAACGGCGCCGAACCCGGCAAAGACATGACCGTCTTCATCGCCGACCTCTCCTACTCCGGCATCTTCACCCTCACCGGCATCCCGGATAACCAGGTCGAACCCGTCCTGCTGGTCGAATGCCCGCGCCTGCTGTTCCCCTTCGCCCGCAACATTCTCGCCGATGTCACGCGCGACGGCGGCTTCCCCCCCGTCATGCTCGGCCCGGTCGATTTCGTCGGCCTCTGGCAATCCCGCCGCGAACAGATGGACGCTGCACCCGTTGCGAATGCCTGAGCGGTCAAGAAGGCCAGGGGCTCTGCCCCTGGACCCCGTTAAAGGCGGAGCCTTTAAAATCCATTAGTTTTAGGCAAGGGGAGGGCGACCCAGGCCAGATCGACGGACAGCGCCCTCCCCTTGCCTAAAACTAGCGGGTTCTAAGGGCTAAGCCCTTAGTGGGGGGTTCGGGGGGCAAAGCCCCCTGATCTTCCTAACCGACCATGCATTAAGGACCGAGTGATGCGTTACATTTCGACGCGTGGGGTGGCCCCGGCCCGGACGTTCGACGGGGTGTTGCTCGCCGGGCTGGCCGAGGATGGCGGGTTGTTTGTGCCCGATGAATGGCCGGTCTTTTCCCCTGCCGAGCTGCGCGCGATGCGTGGCCTGCCGTATGCGGAACTGGCGGCACGCGTCATGGCGCCGTTCGTGTGTGGCGGCGCGGTTTCGGTCGATGATCTGCAGGGCATGTGCCGGGCGGCCTATCGCGGGTTCGACCGTGCAGCGGTAGTTCCGCTGGTGCAGTTGGAGCCTGGGCTATTCGCCCTCGAACTGTTCCATGGCCCGACGCTCGCGTTCAAGGATCTGGCCTTGCAGGTGGCCGGCCGCCTGTTCGATCATGTGCTGGAGGCGCGCGACGAGCGCGTGATGATCGTGGGCGCGACATCGGGGGACACCGGGTCCGCCGCGATCGAGGCGTGCCGTGACCGCTCGCGCGTCGACATCGCCATTTTGCACCCCGAAGGCCGCACGTCCGCGGTGCAGCGCCGCCAGATGACGACGGTGCGCGCCCCCAACGTGCTGAACATCGCGGTCGGCGGCAATTTCGACGATTGCCAGGACCTCGTGAAAGCGATGTTCGCCGATGCGCCGTTCCGCACGGACATGCGGCTTTCCGCGGTCAACTCGATCAACTGGGCGCGCATCGCCGGCCAGATCCCCTATTTCGTCGCCGCTGCTCTCGCCCTCGGCGCGCCGGACCGTGCGGTTGCGGTTTCGGTGCCGACCGGCAATTTCGGCAATGTCCTGGCCGCCTGGGCCGCCAGGCAGATGGGCGTGCCGATCGCGCGCTTCATCGTCGGCAGCAACGCGAACGACATTTTGGCCCGTTTCCTCGCCGGCAACGACATGAGCACGGCCGGCGTGGTCGAGACCGTCTCACCCTCGATGGATATTCAGGTCAGCTCGAATTTCGAGCGCCTGCTGTTCGAATTCCTGCACCGCGACGCAAGCGCCACCGCGCGCACCATGGCCGATTTCCGCGCCACCGGCCGTATGGCGGTGCCCGACCCGGTCTGGCGCGCGGTCCGCCGCGAATTCACGGGCTTTGCGCTCGACGATGCGGCGACATTGGCGGAAATCGGCCGGATCAAGCGCGATTACGGCTACATCGCCGAGCCGCATACCGCCATCGGCATTGCCGCCGCGCGCGCCTGCGGCCCGATCGGCATCCCTGTCATCGCGGCCGCCACCGCGCATCCCGCCAAATTCCCCGATGCGATGGAACGCGCAATCGGCATCCGCCCCTCTCTCCCCGAACCTTTAAAAGACCTATATCATCGTCCTGAAGTCTTTCAGCGCTCCAGCAAGCGCCTCGCCGAGGTGCAAGCGCTGGTTCGCAATTTCGCGCATAGGAACAATGCATGACCGACGGTGTTCAGATCACCCATCTCGATTCCGGCTTCACCATCATCACCGAACGGATGGAGCGGGTGGAAACGGTCTCGTTCGGCGCCTATGCCGGCGTCGGCACCCGCCACGAAACCGCGCCTGAAAACGGCGTGTCGCATTTTCTCGAGCACATGGCGTTCAAGGGTACCGAAAAGCGGAACGCGGTGGAAATCGCCGAAGCGGTCGAGGATGTCGGTGGCCATATCAACGCCTACACCTCGCGCGAGCAGACCGCCTATTACGTCAAGATGCTGAAGGACGACCTGCCGCTCGGCATCGACATCATCGGCGACATCCTCTGCCATTCCACCTTCGATGCTGGCGAATTCGAGCGCGAGCGCGGCGTGATCCTGCAGGAAATCGGCCAGGCGAACGACACGCCGGACGACATCGTGTTCGACCATTTCCAACAGGCCGCCTATCCCGGCCAACCGATGGGCTGGCCCACGCTGGGCACCGAGAGCATCATCAAATCACTCTCGCCCGACGTGCTGCAGCGTTACATGCGCGCCCACTACACGCCCAAAAACATCGTGGTCTCGGCGTCCGGCAAGCTTGAGCACCAGCGCGTGGTCGATCTGGTCAGCGAACATTTCGCCGACCTGCCGAACGCGACCCAGACCCCGCCGATCCCCGGCATCTATGGCGGCGGCGAATATCGCGAAATCCGCGATCTCGATCAGGCGCATATCGTGCTCGGCTTTCCCGCGGTCGGTTACAGCGACCCCGATTTCCACGCCGCCATGCTGCTCTCCACCCTGCTCGGCGGCGGGATGTCCTCGCGCCTGTTCCAGGAAATCCGTGAAAAGCGCGGGCTGGTCTATTCGATCTATTCGTTTGCCCTGCCCAACAACGATGCCGGGCTGTTCGGCATCTACGCCGGCACCGGCGAGGCCGAAGCCGCCGAACTCGTCCCCGTCACGCTCGGCGAACTCGCCAAGGTGCAGGACAGCATCACCGAGGCCGAGCTTCGCCGCGCCCGCGCGCAGGTCAAGGCCGGCATGCTGATGTCGCTCGAATCCACCGGCAGCCGCTGCGAACAATTGGCCCGCCAGTGGCAGGTGTTCGGCCGCGTCGTGCCGATCGCCGAAACCGTCGCCAAGATCGACGGCGTGACGGCGGCCGACATCACCCGCGTCGCCACGCGGATTTTCCGCGGCAAACCCACCCTCGCCGCCATCGGCCCGATCGGCCGCGTGCCGCAGATGCCGAAAATTTTGGAGCGGCTTGCTGCGTAACGACAAATCGTATTACAAATTCGAGTTATAAACGATAACATTGGAGGCAATTTTTCGTGGGCACAGAACTGGACTCAGACTTAACCACGGCTCTTAATCGAGCTGATCAAAACACCTTGTCTCGTATTGTTGAAGCACTCCACAGTAGCCCTTCAATGTCCCTCAAGAAAGATAAAGAATATTTACAGAACAAAGATAACCTGTCCAATGTCACCGATTGGCTGGGCAAGAAAATCCTTTCTGCAGGCGGATTCGGAATTGCTGGAATTACGTTAACAAATCCAAGTTATAAAGAGATTTTAATCGAGTTATGTAATGTAGCGAAAATAGCGACTGCACCAATTTTAACGGTCCCCGAAATAGAAAGCCGAATTCTTGCTTGGGCGTATTCCGAAGCAAAAAAAATAAATCCCTCGGCACCATCATGGGACGGTTTATTTAGGCCGTCGCCTGAATGTATCAGCTTTTTATCTAGCCATATTATTGAAGGATTTAAAAACCCTGATTTTATGAATTCTTTTAAGCAATCAGTGAATGAGGTAAATAAAGATTTGAAGGGCTTCTTTGATATATTTTTGAAGTGGGGACCTCACATTCTAAAACTTATAAGCGCTCCTAGTGTCAAAAATATGATGCCCGGTTGGATAATGGCAGCAGTAGCAGCGATGGGCGCCTTGTTTACGGAGGGGGCTGTAGCGGCCGCAACCGCAACAGCGGCGGCGGCAGGTGGTGTTGCTGCGGCGGCAGGCGCAGGTGTCGCTGCGGCGGCATACGCAACACTGATCGGAGTTTACGCCGGACTCCAGTTCGCTGGCCCCACTACTCCCGCTCTGTTCTTGGTGGCATTCGAACTGGCGATCGCGCGCCTTCCCGTATTACCGACGAGCAGTAGCTAGGACTGGAAGTTATTTTGGAAACTCAAATCAACAATCTGCATCTTCTCCTGTCCGCCGCCAAGCGTGCCGGCGCCGATCAGGCCGATGCCCTGCTCGGCTCAAGTGCCTCGGTCTCGGTCGGCCGCCGCATGGGCAAGATCGAGGAGATCGAGCGCGCCGAGAGCAACAACATCGGCCTGCGCGTGTTCGTCGGCAAGCGCAGCGCCATCGTCTCGTCCGGCGCGGTCGATCCCGCCAGTTTCGACCGCCTGGCCGAACAGGCCGTCGCCATGGCCAAGGTCGTGCCCGAAGACCAGTTTGCCGACATCCCCGACGCCCCACCCCCCGGCGACGCCGCAGCGCTCGACATGGACGACGCCGTCGAGCCCTCGATCGATACGCTGATGGCCCGCGCCGCCGCCGCCGAGGAAGCCGCGCTCGCCTTCCCCGGCATCACCAATTCCGAAGGCGCCGGCGCCTCCTGGTCACGCAGCCACGTCGCCCTCGCCACCTCGCGCGGCTTCGCCGGCGCCTACAGCCGCTCCGGCCACGGCGTCTCGGTCTCGCCGATCGCGGGCGAAGGCGTCGGCATGCAGCGCGACTATGAATATTCCTCCTCGGTCCACGGGTCTGACCTGTCAGACCCTGCCGCGATGGGCCGCGCCGCCGCGGAACGCGCGGTCAGCCGCCTCAACCCCGGCCGGCCGGTCACCGCGAGACTGCCGGTGGTCTATCATCCGCGCGTCGCCGGCAGCCTGCTCGGCCATTTCACCGGCGCCATCAACGGCTCCGGCATCGCGCGCGGCACCAGCTTCCTCAAGGATGCGATGGGCAAGCCGGTCTTCGCACCCGGCATTTCGATCATCGATGATCCCAAGCGCGTCCGCGGCATGCGCTCGCGCGCGTTCGACGGTGAAGGCCAGCGCGTCGAGCGCCGCGCCCTGATCGAAGACGGCATCCTCACCACCTGGCTGCTCGATTCCCGCAGCGCCGCCCAGCTTGGCCTGAAAACCACCGGCCACGCCGCACGCGGCACCTCCGGCCCGCCCAGCCCGGCGGCCAGCAACCTCTACATCGAGCCCGGCACCCTATCCGCCGAGGCCCTGATATCGGACATCAAGCTCGGCCTCTATGTCATTGAACTCATCGGCATGGGCGTGAACGGCATCACCGGCGATTATTCACGCGGCGCCGCCGGTTTCATGATCCGCGACGGTCAGATCGCCGAACCGGTCGCCGAGATTACCATCGCCGGCAATCTGCGCGAGATGTTCATGCACCTCACCCCCGCCAACGATCTCGAATTCAAGCGCGGCACCGATGCCCCGACCCTGCGCGTCGAAGGCATGACCATGGCGGGCGGCTGATCGGGCGCCCATGTCCCTCGTCCTGACCGGTGCCGGCGGCCAGCTCGGCGTCGTCCTCCGCCCCCGCCTGCTCGCGCGCGGCATTCCGCTCCGCGCGGTCGATATCGCGCCGATCACGCCGGTCGATCCGCGCGAAACCACCGTGATCGGCGATTTGCGCGACCCCGCCATCGTCGATCAGGCGCTGCACGGCGCCACCGCGGTCCTGCATCTCGCCGGCACCAGCGTCGAACGGCCGCTGCCCGAGATCATCGAGAACAATCTGGTCGCCCTGCACGCTTTGTATGAAGGTGCCCGCCGACACAATGTGCAGCGAATCGTGTTCGCGAGCTCCAACCACACCATCGGCATGTACCAGGTCGGCCACCGCCTCGGCCTGTCCGACCCGTACCGGCCGGACGGGCTCTACGGCCTGTCGAAACTCTGGGGCGAAGGCATGGGAAGGCTCTATTGGGACAAATACGGCATCGAAGGCGTCGCATTGCGGATCGGCAGCGCCCTGCCCCGCCCCACCGAAGCGCGCCACCTCTCCACCTGGCTCGGCCACGAAGACCTCGAACATCTGGTGATGCAGAGCCTCACCGCCCCGATCAGCGACTACCGCCCGGTCTGGGGCGTCTCCGCCAACACCCGCAGTTGGTGGAACAACGAGAAAGCCGCCGAACTCGGCTACCGCCCAACCCAGAACGCCGAGGATTTCGCCACCGAAATCGCGGATCTGCCCGACGCAGGCTGGGACTGCCAGGGCGGTGCCTTCGCCGCCGCCCGATAAAACACGCCCCCGATTCACCTTGCCCAATGCGCATTAAAGACGCATATATGACGCATCATCCCCAAGGAGCCCACCATGTCCGCACGCTTCAATCTCGTCCTGTCCGATGAATTGAACCGCCGGGTCGATGCCGTGGCGACCGACCCGGAAACCAAATCCTCACTGATCCGCAAGGCGCTGGCGATGTACATCGCCGCGGTCGAAGCGCAGCGCGATCGCGGCCTGCATGTCGGTCTGTTCGATCCGGCGACCAGGGAGATCAAGACCGAAATCATCGGCCTTTGAGCCTGATCGATCTCAACAACCTGCCGTCCGATGTTCAGGCAACGATCGGGCGCAAGGAAACCGATGGTGAACGCCGGGTCCGCCTCGTCAAGGATCTGGTCGTCTTCACCCTGGCGATCATCCTCATGGTCATCGTGGTCGCCTATTCGTTGGATATCCTGCTCGCCGCCACCGCTACATCGGCCGACAAGCGCTGGGCACAATCGATCATCAGCGCCATCGCCGGCGGTGTCATCGGCTATCTGCTTCGCCGCTGAACCGGCGCGGCGTCAGTAAATCGCCTCGTACAACCCGATGATCGCCGCCGCATCCGGCACCGCCGGGTTATTCGCCGGACTGCCCGAAGCCAGCGCCTGATCCGCCATCACGGCGCGCCTGCCATACCAATCATCCCGCCCGATCCCGAACGCCTCCGGCGTCGGCACGCCAAGGTCGAAATTGATCGTATCCAGCTCATCGACCAGCTTGGCACCCGCCAGTTGGTCCGCATCATCCGGCTGGGCAAACCCCGCGATCCGCGCCGCCTCGGCATAGCGCGGCAGCGCCGCATGCAACGAATACCGCGTCACCACCGGCAGCAACATCGCGTTGGACAGCCCATGCGGCACATGGAAATGCGCCCCGATCGGGCGGGACATGCCATGCACGAGGGCCACCGAAGCATTGGAAAACGCGAGCCCCGCCAGCGTCGCCCCCAGCATCATCGCCTCGCGCGCCGCCCGGTTGTCCGGCTCATGATAGACCGCGCGCAAATTCGCCCCGATCAATCCCAGTGCGGCCCGCGCATAACTGTCCGACACCGGATTAGCCCGACGGGACACAAACGCCTCCAGCGCGTGGGTGAACGCATCGATGCCGGTATCCGCCGTGGTCCGCGCCGGCACGCTCATCGACAATTCGAAATCGACAATGGCCGCGAGCGGTAACGCGCCCAACCCGCCGATCAGCATTTTCTCATCGGTCTCGGTATCGGTGATCACGGTAAATCGCGTCGCCTCGGAACCGGTCCCCGCCGTGGTCGGCACCGCGATCAGCGGCAACGCCGCCGCATCCGCCACTACCGGCACCTTGAACGCCCGCATCCTGGTGCCCTCGGGTGCCGCGAGCAGAATATTGATCGCCTTGGCGGTATCGATCGGCGATCCGCCGCCGAACGCGACGATACAGTCGATATCCAGATCCGCCGCCAGCCGCACGCCCGCCTCGATCACCCGATCCACCGGTTCCGGCACGGTCTCGCTGAACACCGTATAAACCATTCCGGCCCGATCGAGCGGCTCGGTCACCCGGGCGATCAGCCCGAGCTTCACCATCATCGGGTCGGTCACGATCAACGGCCGGCTCAACCCCAGCTTGCCGAGCATCACCGCAATCCGCGACGCAGCACCGGCACCGATATCCATATAGCGCGGCGCAAAAAAACTCATGTCCATCATGGGCCGTCCTGGTTTCCTGCCAAGCATAATGACGCGAAAAGGTTAATAATCAATGAACAGCCGCGCATTCCATACACAATTCACCGGTTTCTGAACGCCAACAGCACAATCACGCGAGCGCCGTCGCCCGCCAGCCCTGCCCCACCGGCTCGCATAAAATCGGCGTCGCATTCGTGGTCGGCACGTCCAACTCCAGCCCCATCAACCCCCGCACGGCGCGGAAAAACGCGCCATGCGATACAATCAGCAACGGCCCCGGCGTACCGCTCAGCACACGCCCCAGCACCAGCCCCGCCCGCACCGTGATCTCCGCGAAACTCTCCGCCCCCTCAGGGGTCGCCGTGCCATCCAGCCACTGCGCGAACCACGGATGCAACGGCTGGCCTTCCATCCCGCCGAACACCACCTCGCGCAAATCCGCCTCCAGGCTGATCGGCAGCTTCAGCGTTTCATTGACAATCTCGGCCGTCACCCGCGCGCGCTGCATCGGCGATGCCACAACCGCCGTAATCCCGCGCCCCGCCAGCAGCGGCGCCGCACGATGCGCCTGGGCAACGCCGGTCTCGTTCAACGGAATATCGACCGCCCCCTGCGAAACCCCGCGCGCATTGTAATCGGTCTGCCCATGGCGCAGAAACCAGAACGCAACGCGCGGCAGCGCCATCAGACCAGGCCTTCCTGCGTCATCGCCCGCTGCACCGCCGGCCGCGCCTTCATCCGCGCATAATGCGCCGCAATCCCCGGCGGCAGCGGCACCGTGTTGCGCCCCTCTGCCCAGAACGACACATAAAACAGCGCCGCATCGGCAATCGAATACGACCCCAACAGCCATTCGCGCTCACCGAGCGCATGCTCCATCAGATCGAACCCTTCGATGAAAATCCGCTTGCCCTCGGCCCGCACCGCCTCTTTCTCTTCGGGGTTCGGGGAGAATTTCTCGGGGCGGAAAATCCGCGAAAACCCCTGCATATGCATGGTTCCGTTGATATAGCTGATATACCCCATCGCGCGCGCCCAATCGAGCCGATCCGCCGGCTCCAGCCCCGCCGCAGGAAACGTCGCCGCCAGGTACCCGGCAATCGCGATCCACTCGGTCAGCACGGTGCCATCATCGAGCTCCAGCACCGGCACTTTCGACGCCGGATTGACCGCCTTGAACGCCGGCTGATACTGCATCCCCTCGCGCAGATTAACCAGCTGCCCCTCATGCGGCACGCCGATCTCCTCGAGAATGACGTGAATACCCAGCGAACACGCGCCCGGCGCATAATAAAGCTTCATGATGATCTCCCTGACAATGGTTTCAGTCGAACAGCGAACTGACCGAGGTCTCCTCGGAAATATTTCGCATCGCGGTCGCCAGCAGCGGCGCAATGCTCAACACCCGCAAATTCGCCGGGCATGCCCGCGTCGCATCGAGCCGGATACTGTCGGTAATCGTCAGCGTCTCGATCGGGCTCGCCTCGATCCGGTCGAGCGCCTTTCCCGAAAGCACGCCATGCGTCACATAGGCCGAAGCCGACGTCGCGCCATGCAGCAGCAAGGCTTCCGCCGCGTTGCAAAACGTACCGCCGGAATCGACGATATCATCGATCAGGATGCAGTTGCGCCCTTCGACATCGCCGATCACGTTCATCACCTCGGAAACGCCTGCCCGTTCGCGGCGCTTGTCGATGATCGCAAGGTCACAGTTCAACCGGCTCGCAATCGCCCGCGCGCGTGCCACACCGCCCACATCAGGCGACACCATCATGATATCCCGCCCCGCAAACCGCTCCTTGATATCCCGCGCAAACAGCGGCGCGCCGTACAGATTATCCACCGGAATATCGAAAAACCCCTGAATCTGCCCCGCGTGCAAATCAATCGTGAGCACCCGGTTCGCCCCCGCCTCGGTAATCAAATTCGCCACCAGCTTCGCCGAAATCGGCGTGCGCGGGCTGGTCCGCCGGTCCTGCCGCGCATACCCGAAATACGGAATGACCGCGGTAATCCGCCGCGCCGAGCTGCGCCGCAGCGCATCGAGCGTGATCAGCAATTCCATCAGATTATCGTTGGCCGGAAACGCGGTCGACTGGATCACGAACACATCCTCGCCGCGGACATTTTCGAGAATCTCGACATGGATCTCCATATCGGCAAACCGGCGGATCAACGCCTTCGCCAGCGGCAGATCAAGCGCGGCGGCCACCGCCTCGGCGAGCGGCGGGTTCGAATTGCAGGCGACAATCTTCATCAGGGAGGTTCCAGGGGCTGATGCGCGCGCTCGCGCTCGATACGGGGCGAGACCGGGCGTTTAGCAATCGCTTGGCGTGCTGTCCATTGTCGGTCGTCGAAACAGACGATGTCCGAAAAAGCGAATTCGTCTCTTTCATGGACAAAAATCCAGCACAAAAACGCGGCTCCTTCGTCGTGTGCTCGCGAAACCATCGGCGGCCCCGTGCGAATCGCCATTGCGTTATACCCAACCGGACCATACTCTCTCACCCATGAGTCAAAGCCTGTCGCTCCGCCCGGACATCGTGCTCGATGCATGGCTCACCCGCGATGTCTGGCCGCGCCGGATCATCGCCTTCATCATCGACATCATCCTGATCGCCGTGCTCGGAACGGCGCTCGCCTGGGTCATCGCCGTGCTCGGCATCCTCACCCTCGGCCTCGGTTTCCTGCTGTTCCACCTGATGCCGCTGATCCCCGCCATCTACTACGTCGCCTGGCTCTGCACCCGCAGCGCCGCCACCCCCGGCCAGCGCCTGCTCGGCCTCACCCTACGCCAGGACGACACGCTGAGCCTGCCCGTGCCGGCACGACCCAGCCTCGCCCAGGCGATCGCCTGGACCGTCCTGCTCTATCTGTGCTTCGCTCTCAGCATGATCCCGTTTCTCCTGGTGCTGATCACCCGCCGCCATCGCGCCCTGCACGATCTGCTGTCCGGCCTCACCATGGTCCACGCCGCCGCCCTCAACCGGGCCCCCGCCGCGTGAGTCGATCGCATACCCCATGAAACCCGGCCCACCCATGTCGCGCTCGCCACAGTTCTTCTACGCCACAGCACCGCTGCCCTGCCCCTATCTGCCCGGCCGCACCGAACGGAAGGTCGTCACCGAACTCGGCGGCACCGGCGCCGAAGCCCTGCACGATCGCCTCTCGCGCGGCGGCTTCCGCCGCAGCCACAACATCGCCTATGCCCCGGTCTGCCACGGCTGCCGCTCGTGCATCCCCATCCGCATCGTCGTCGCCGAATTCACCCCCAGCCGCACCCAGCGCCGCATCGCCGCGCTCAACACCGGGCTGCGCGCCTATGAAATGCCGCCGCGCGCCACCTCCGAACAGTTCCTGCTGTTCCAGCGCTACCAGCAAGCCCGCCACGGCGACGGCGACATGGCCTCGATGAGCTTCTACGACTACCGCGCCATGGTCGAAGACACACCGATCGAAACCTGGCTGGTCGAATACCGCGACGAGTCCGATCGTCTGGTCGGCGCCTGCCTGACCGATCGCCTGGGCGATGGTCTCTCGGCCGTCTACTCCTTCTTCGCCCCCGACCTCGCCCGCAACTCGCTCGGCACGCAATCGATCCTCTGGCTGGTCGAGCGCGCCCGCGAGCTCGGCCTGCCCTATGTCTATCTCGGCTACTGGGTCCCCGAAAGCCCGAAAATGGCCTACAAAGCCAAGTTCCGCCGCACCCAGGTGCTCGCCGGCGGTGCCTGGGTCGACCGCGAAACCATGTTCGACCCACAGCACACCGCCATCGAACGGACCCCCATCACGTCGGCTTGATCACCAATCCTCCGGTTCAGCCGCCCCAACGCACCCGCGCCGCATGATAAGCCTTGCATCCGCCCCGCCGGGTTCTAACTGGCAATCAGCAACCGAGTTTGCTGCACCGCACCATGACCGTTGCGGCACATGCCAGAGGAGGCTCCATGGCCCAAACCGCGACAAGCACCAACCCAACCCAAGCCCTCGCCCCGTCCAACCCGATCTCGCACGCCGCGAACAACGCCACCACCGCCATGCACGGCCTGCCGCATGCCCTGACCACCCTGATCCTGATCGCCGCCGCCCTGCTGGCCGCCGCCATCATCCACTTCGTCCTGGTCCACGCCGTGCCCGGGCCGCTGCTCAAGCGGCGCCCGGTCCTCGCCATCCTGGTCAAACGCACGCGACGCATCCTGTTCCTGGTGCTCGCGGTCGTGCTGCTCGGCACCGTTCTGCCGGAAGCGCCGATGGCCGCCTCTACCCTTTCGCGCGTGTTGCACGTCCTGAGTGCGGGCTTCATCGTCCTGCTCGGCTGGAGCCTGATGGTCGCGGTCGACACCTTCACCGTCTATAAATTATCGCTCCGCCCGGATAATATCCAGGCGGACGTCATGGCGCGCAAGCACGTCACCCAATGGCAGGTCCTGCGCCGCGCCAGCCACGTCCTCATCCTCATGATCACGGTTGCGGCCGCCCTGATGGTGTTCCCCGCCGTCCGCCAGTACGGCGTCTCGCTGCTCGCCTCGGCCGGCGCCGCCGGCCTCGTGGTCGGCCTCGCCGCCAGACCCGTCCTGTCCAACCTGATCGCCGGCATCCAGATCGCGATCACCCAGCCGCTCCGCGTCGAAGACGCCGTGGTCATCAACGGCCAATGGGGCTGGATCGAGGAGATCACCAGCACCTACGTCGTCGTCCGCATCTGGAACTGGCAACGCATGATCGTGCCGCTGGCCTGGCTGCTCGAACAACCCTTCCAGAACTGGACCCGCGACTCCTCCGAACTGATCGGCACCGTCCACTGGAACGTCGACTACACAATCCCGGTCGATGAACTCCGCAAAAAACTCGACGAAATCGTCCACTCCACCCCGCTCTGGAGCGGCAAGGTCGTCGTCCTGCAAGTCACCCACGCCCTCGCCACCACCATCGAACTGCGAGCCCTGGTCTCGGCCCGCAACTCCGGCGAAGCCTGGGATCTGCGCTGCTACGTCCGCGAAAAAATGATCGACTACCTGCAAGCCACCCACCCCGGCGCCCTGCCGAAACAACGCCTCGAACTCGAAGGCCAACCGATACCCGACCACCCCGCAGCCGTCGAACCCATCCACGAGGACGCCTAGCCGCCCGATCACCCACGCCGACCGGCGAAGCGCAGAACCCCGCCAACCCGGCCCGCGTCAGCGGAACATCAGCACCGGAATCCGGCACGATCGCAGCATGGCGGTAGTCGTGCTGCCGATCACCAGGCTGCGGATGCGCGAATGGCCATAGGCGCCGATCACCAGCAGATCGAATTTTTCGCTCTCGGCCAGCCGCGCGATCACAATCTCAGGCTCACCCGGCTCGATCCGCGTGCTCACCCGGGCGCCGCCGGCCTCGGCCTGCGCCTTCGCTTGCTCCAACTGGGCGTGACGCGCCGCATCGGCTGTCCCGACCGCGAGTATCTGCACATCCATGCCCCGCAGCAACGACGATCGCGCGGCGAATGCCATCGCCTTGCAAATACTGGCGCCGCCGTCATGGGCAATGATCACCCGCCCGATCGGCTTGAACCCCCGCGCCGCTGCCAGCACCGGGCATCGGCTCGCCCGCGCCACCCGCTCCAGATTGGCACCCAGATGCATCGTCGCGAAATCCGCCGCCTCGCCGCGCTTGCCGAGCACCACGATCGTCTCGTCGGTCTCCAGCGCGGTCAGCGTCTCCACCAGCGAACCATGGCGCTGCGTCGTCGCAACCGCCGCCCCGGCCGCCCGCACGCGCGCCGCCCCCTCCTGCAACAGCGCCCGCCCCTTCGCCAGGCCGAGCCGTGCCCGTGCCGCCTCGCTCTCGATCAACTCCGCCATCAGCGCATCATTGGCATCGATCCCGATCGCGCCGCTGAAATCGGCCACCGAAGCATGCTCCCGATGATGATCGAGCACATGCAGCAACGAAACATCCCCGCTGAGCCGCGCCGCCAGCCAGGCCGCATGGTCACACACGCTGGCCGCATAAATCGAGCCGTCGAGGCAGCCGATGATATGGTTCATGATCAATCCTCCCTCAGCCATGGTCCAGCAGTGCCAGCGCGTCCGGCTTGTCGTGAACGGCGAGCCGATCAACGATGGTCGCACTGGCTTCGTTGAGCCCGATCACCTCGACCATCGTGCCGTTGCGGCGCAGCTTCAGCACCACTTTATCGAGCGACTCGACCGCCGAAATATCCCAGAAATGCGCATGGGTCAGATCGATCCGCACCCGCTCCACCGCCTCCTTCAAATCGAACGCGTTGGCAAACGTCACCGTCGAGGCAAAGAACACCTGTCCGGTCACCCGATAGACGCGCAGCGTCCCATCCTCGGCCAGCTCGCCATCGATCCGCACCAGCTGCGCCACCTTGAACGCAAAGAACACAGCGCTCAACACCACCCCCGCGCCCACGCCGGCGGCAAGATTATTGGTCGCGACCACAATGCCCACGGTCGCCAGCATCACCACGCTGGAACTCTTCGGATAGGTGCGCAGATTGCGCAGCGAGCGCCAGTTGAACGTGCCGATCGAAACCATGATCATCACCGCAACCAGCGCCGCCATCGGAATCACCCGCAGCCACGGGCCGAGCACCACGATCAGGATCAGCAGGAACACGCCGGCAAACAGCGTCGACAACCGCCCCCGCCCGCCCGATTTGATGTTGATGACCGACTGCCCGATCATCGCGCAACCGGCCATGCCGCCCAGAAACCCGGTCACGATATTGGCAAGGCCGAGCCCCATGTTTTCACGATTGCGGTTGCTCGGCGTGTCGGTCAGGTCATCGACGATGCTGGTCGTCATCATCGACTCTAAAATACCAACCAGCGCCATCGAGACCGAAAACGGCAGCACGATCATCAGCGTATGCCAGGTAAACGGCACGTTGGGGATCAGCAGATGCGGCAGGCCGTCCGGCAACTGCCCCATGTCCCCCACAGTGCGGACTGGAATGTGAAAGAACACGGCGGCCAGCGTCAGCAGCAAAATCGCCACCAGCGGGGAGGGCACCACCCGCGTGAAGCGCGGCAGCCCGTAGACGATCACCAGCCCGACCGCGACCATCGCATAGGTCTGCCACGTCACGTGGATCAACTGCGGCAACTGCGCCATGAAAATCAGAATGCCGAGCGCGTTCTCAAAGCCGGTGATCACCGAACGCGACACGAACCGCATCAGCACCGCAAGCCGCATCATGCCGAAGACGATCTGCAACGCCCCGGTCAAAATCGTCGCGGCGAACAGATACTGCACCCCGTAATGACGCACCAGCAGCACCATCAGCAACGCGACCGACCCGGTCGCCGCCGAAATCATCCCCGGCCGGCCGCCGGCAAACGCGATCACGATGGCAATACAGAACGAGGCATCGAGCCCGACCACCGGCGAGACCCCCGCAATGATCGAAAACGCAATCGCCTCGGGGATCAACGCGAGCGCCACCACCATGCCGGCAAGCAGATCGCCCCGGACATTACCGAACCATTCGGTCCGAATTCTGGAAAGAGACATGGACTTCCTAATACGTGCGGACCCGACAACACAGGAGAGCCTGAACGTCATGCCGGGTCAGGAATCGGGCCGGCCAGCCGGCGGGCCCATCGAATCATCAATCCCGCGGCATCGGCATAACCGGAACGGTCAGCCGACCCTCATCACAGGATCAACAGCAATCATGCGGGATCTCAACGAGATCGACGCGCGCGCACCTATGGCGGCCGTCGCTCGGTCATCGTGGGCATGAAACAAATTTCCATTTAATGGAACCAATTCCCGGAAATCGATGACAGTCCGGGGCTTTCACCAACACAAAATCGCATGACAATAATCGAAACGACCACCCCTTGCCTCACATGAGGCAAGGGGTTGGAACCGGAGCCGATCAGGCCGCGTCGAACGCGCGATCGGCCTTCTTGCGCGAATGCGGGTCCAGATGCCGCTTGCGCAGCCGGATCGCACTCGGCGTCACCTCGACCAACTCATCGTCCTCGATATAGGCGATCGCCTGTTCAAGGTTGAGGCGGCGGGGCGGGATCAGCAGCAGCGCCTCATCCTTGCCGGCGGCGCGGATGTTGGTCAGCTTCTTCTCGCGGATCGGGTTGATATCCAGGTCGTTCTCGCGCGAATGCTCGCCCAGGATCATCCCCAGATAAACCTTCTCGCCGGCGCCGATGAACAGCGCCCCACGATCCTGTAACGCGAACAACGAATACTGCACGCTCTCGCCATCGGAATTGGAAATCAGCGCGCCGTTGCGCCTTCCCTCCAACGTGCCTTTCCACGGACCATAGCCGGTGAAATGGCGGTTCATCACGCCCGAACCACGCGTATCGGTCAGGAACTCGCCATGATACCCGATCAAGCCACGGCTCGGAATATGAAACGTCAGGCGTTGCTTGCCGCCGCCGGAGGGGCGAATGTCCTGCAACTCGCCCTTGCGGCGCGACATTTTCTCGACCACGACGCCCGCATAAGGCTCATCGACATCGATCAGCACTTCTTCCATCGGCTCTTCACGCTCGCCCGCCTCGTTCTCGCGCGTCAACACGCGGGGACGACCGATGGTGAGTTCAAACCCTTCGCGGCGCATCTGCTCGATCAACACGCCCAACTGCAACTCGCCGCGCCCGGCAACCTCGAACGCCTCGGTCTCGTTGGAATCCGTCACCTTGATCGCGACATTGCCTTCCGCCTCGCGGAACAGCCGCTCGCGGATCTGGCGCGACGTGACCTTCTTGCCTTCACGCCCGGCCAGCGGACCGTCGTTGATGCGGAACGTCATCGACAGCGTCGGCGGATCGATCGGCGTCGCCGGCAGCGCCGCGGTGATTTCCATGCCGCCGATGGTGTCCGGCACGGTCGCTTCCTTGAGGCCTGCGACCGCAATGATGTCGCCGGCGGAGACTTCATCGACCGGCACGCGCTCGAGCCCGCGGAACGCCAGCAGCTTGGTCAGCCGCCCGGTTTCCACGCTTCGGCCATCGAAGCTGATCACCCGCACCGGCATATTCACGGTGGCGCGCCCCTGCTCAACCCGCCCGGTCAGCACGCGGCCGAGGAAATTATCGCTCTCCAGAATTGTCACGACCATCGCGAACGGCGCATCTTCCGGCAAATTCGGCGCCGGCACATGGCTCACAATCAAATCGAACAGCGGCTTCAGCGTCTCGCGCGGCCCATCGAGGGCCACGGTCGCCCATCCCTGCCGGCCCGAAGCGTACAGCATCGGAAAATCGAGCTGCTCGTCATTGGCACCGAGGGCGGCGAACAGGTCGAACACTTCGTTGTGAACTTCATCGGCCCGCGCATCCGGCCGGTCGATCTTGTTGACCACCACGATCGGCTTCAACCCGCGCGCCAGCGCCTTGCCGACCACGAATTTGGTCTGCGGCAGCACGCCCTCGGCGGCATCGACCAGCACGACGACGCCATCGACCATGTTCAGAATCCGCTCGACCTCACCGCCGAAATCGGCGTGGCCAGGGGTGTCGACAATGTTCAACCGCACATCGCCCCACTGCACGGCGGTGCATTTGGCCAAAATGGTGATACCGCGTTCGCGCTCCAGATCGTTCCGATCGAGCGCGCGCTCGGCGACGTGCTGATGCGCGCCGAACGAGCCGGATTGCTTCAGCAACTGATCCACCAACGTGGTTTTGCCATGGTCGACATGCGCGATGATGGCGACATTGCGCAGCATATTCTGGGTCATATTATCGTCTTTCGGGGTTCAACGGGCTCCTCCTACACGTTTTGCACCGCAAAAGCGAGCATATCGGACGAGCGATCTTCGCATATGCAAAAAAGGGACGGCTCATGGCCGCCCCTTCCCGCCAGTTTTCCGTCGCAGGCGTCGATTACATCGACGAATTGGTCATCTGTTTGTGCATGGTGCTGTCCTTCTTACCCTGCGCCGCGCCGGGGCCAGGCTGCGCGTTGCTGCCCATCGCCCCATTGCCCATCGCCCCATTGCCCATCGCACCATTATTCATGGCGCCGTTGTTCATCGACCCATTGCCCATGCCGGTGTTGGACATCGAGACCGGCGTGTTCATCGTCGAACCCATGCCGCCCTTGTTCATCATGCCACCATGCATATCCATCATCGCCTTGTGGATCATCATCGATGCGCCATGATAATCACCATCCCGCACCGCCTTGCGCGCGTCGCGGATGGCGGAAATCGCCGGCGTGCTGATCGGGCCATTGACCGAACCCTGCGCATAGGAATTGGTCAACAAATCCGTCTCGGCGCGGCCCAGCGCGTCGGTCGCGCGCGTCTTGTTGTGCGCCATCACTGCCTGCTGCGCCATGTGCATATACTGCCCGGCCGAGCCGTTTTCCGGCATCATGCCGCCGCCCGCCATACCGTGGTTCATCATTGCGCTATGGTGCATCATACCGGTCGAATGGCCCATCGTCTTGCTCATGGTGCTGCGGCGCTGCTTCGGCATCGTCTGCATGCCGGTGGTCGATTTCGCGGTCCCGGCAGCGTCCGGGGCGGCCATGCCACCCGCCGTGGCGGACATGTTGCCCGACGAGGTGCCAGGCTCCTTACCGGTCACGCCGGTCGAGTTCATCCCAGCGGTGGCGGGCTGTCCGCCGGTCGTGCTCGCCGGCGCATTCTGCGCGAACGCGATGCCGCTCATGAGCATCAAAGCTGAACCTGCCATAAGAAGAGTACGCATAATAAAATCCTTCCTGCGATCACGTCGGAGTGCGTGACGGCTGTTTTATGTCGAGATCAGACCCCGACGGTTAAGTGTGCCGTAACGACTTGGGGATAATGTCGGCCCTGAACAACCGCGCAGAATTGACCGCGCGATTAAACCGGAGTCAGAAATGACCACGGCCGCCCTCCGTGCCGTTGCGATCCTGGGTCTGATCCTCCTGTCCGGCCACACCGCCCGTGCCAGTGGCGGCTGCCGCGCCGCCGCAGCCATCGCATCCCGCCAATACAACCTGCCGCCCGGCCTGCTCGCGGCGATCGGCGTGGTCGAATCCGGCCGCAGCGCCTGGCCAGATGGCGCGAAAGCCGCGTGGCCCGACACGGTCGATGCCGATGGCCAAGGCCATTGGTTCGCCACCGCCGCCGATGCCGCTGGCTTCGTCCGCACCGCCGAGGCCAACGGCGCAAAATCGATCGACGTCGGTTGTTTCCAGATCGACCTCGAAGCCCACCCCGATGCCTTCCCCGATCTCGCGACAGGTTTCACCCCCGCCGCCAACGCCGCCTACGCCGCCGCATTCCTCGCCCGCCTGCACGCAAGCCTCGGCTCATGGCGCGCCGCGACCGCCGCCTATCACTCGGCCACCCCGGCGCGCGGCCTGCCCTACGCAGCCCTGGTCAGCGCCGCCTGGCACGGCATCGCCGCAACGCCCGCCGCAACTCTCGCTCCGGCCGACCGCCACGTCATCCACCTCGCCCCGCCGCACGGCCACCTGCCGCTCATCATCACGCCATAATCCCCGCACCGCCATCAAGTGCTTGACGCGGCAACGCCCCACCCTGGCAAATGGCGGCATGAAGCGAATCCTGCCCATCGCCCTGATCACCGCCCTCGGCTTCTCCTCCGGCCTGCCGCTCGCGTTGTCGGGCTTCACCCTGCGGCTCTGGCTCGCCCGCGCGCACCTGCCGCTCGCGGCCATCGGCTTCACCACCAATCTCGGCATCGCCTATTCATTGAAATTCCTCTGGGCCCCCGCGCTCGACCAGATCCGCCCGCCGCCACCGTTCCGCACATTGGGCCGCCGGCGCGGCTGGCTGCTGCCGATCCAGCTCTGCCTCGCCGCCGCCATCGGCAGCCTCGCCCTCACCCACCCGGCGCATCACCTCGCCCTCACCCTGATCCTCGGCGGCATCGTCGCCTTCCTGTCGGCCAGCCAGGACATCATGATCGATGCCTGGCGGATCGAGTTCTTCCCGCTCACGATGCAGGGGGCCGCAACCGCCGGCTATGTCTGGGGCTATCGCGGCGCGATGCTGATCTCAGGCTCCGGCGTCATCGCCCTGTCGGTCACGCTCGGCTGGCACGCAGCCATCCTCCTGCTGGTCCCCCTGCAACTGATCGGCGCCGCCACCACCCTGCTCTGCCCCGAACCAACCCCGCCCGAAACCGTCGATACCGGGTCGATCGCAGCAAGATTCCGCGATGCCGTCATCGCCCCGCTCGCCGAGTTCTGGTCGCGCCGCGGCGCCGCCGTCATCCTCGCCTTCGTCGTGCTGTTCTACCTCGGCGAAGCCCTCGCCGGCGTGATGCTCGCCCCCTATTACACCCATCTCGGCTTCAACCGCGCGATCATCGCCCTCGCCACCGGCCCGGCCGCCCTGGTCGCGGTGCTCGCCGGCACCGCCCTCGGCGGCGTGCTGGTCGCCCGCGCCGGGGTCGGCACCGCGCTGATGGCCGCCCTCCTGTTCCAGACCCTCGCCCTCGGCCTTTACCCCGTCCTCGGTCTCCACCCGCACCTGCCGCACATCCTGCTGGTAGTCAGCGTGGTGGAATCCTTCGCCCAGGGCATCTCGGACGCCGCGTTCATCACCTATCTCTCCGGCCTGTGCGACAAGCACTACACCGCAACCCAATACGCTTTGCTGTCCTCCGTCGCCGCCGTCGCCCTGCGCACGGTCGGCGGCCTGTCCGGCGTGCTCGCCCAGGCGCTCGGCTGGATCAGGTTCTACGAATTCACCATCGTCTCAGCCCTGCCGGCGATCCTGGTGCTGGTGGTGATTCTGCGCAAATATCCACCGGCACGCACCATCGCCGCACCGTGAGCTAGGCACCATGGCCACCGCATTGATCAAATCCCGCTACGCCATCAGCCTGAATATCGCAGGCCTGATGATCTACCTCACTTTAGCCTCGGCGCTCTGGGCACCGTGGGGCGATCAGTCCCTGCCGATCGGCGCGGGTACCCCGATCGTCTGGGGGCTGACCGCCTTGCCCGTCCTGATCCTGTTCCTGTGCATCAATTTCGTATGGCTCGACCTGATCGTGCTGCGCACCCACGAAGAGCGGAACTGGCGGCATCTGCTGGTCTGGCTCGTGGTCATGCTGATATGGTTCGGCGTCAACCGGTTCGATCTCGCAATGCAGGGCACCACTGGCAACGCATCCATCACAATGAACAGCCCGGCCAGTTCCTCGGCGCACGCGCTCAGCGGATCACAACCACCCTGAACCCCTCAAGCCGCCCCCACGCCGCATCCGCCGTCAACGCTGGGCCGCCAGGATGCCATTTCGCCGGACCCGATCAGCCACATAGGCAAAACAAAAGCCGCACAGCAGGAAGAGTCTTCCGTGCCTATCCGGTTAAGTCAGACACCCACTACATGTGGGGTGGACCCATGCTCCCGAATAAAGCTGGGCATAGGTTGGCGCCTCGGCGCCGCC
>NZ_NCJX01000123.1:0-6461 GCF_002282635.1 Acidiphilium sp. 34-64-41
TCGATGATCGCAATCAAACGGAATCCATGATCGCGATCCACCGGAATCGATGATCGCGATCAAACGGAATCAGTGATCGCGATCCACCGGAACGCGCAGGGTGTTTGACGAAATGGCCTGCATGGTTAGCTGAAGCTTGTCGAGCGCCTGGTTCAGATCGGTACGGAGCTTGTCGAATTCAGGGATGAAAGGCTGGTCGATCCGTTGTTCCAGATTACCTTCGGCGAGCGCGGTGAGGGCGTCGCCGATTTCGGAAACCGCGTGGACGCGTTTGGTCACATCGGTTGCGAATTTGACGACTTTGACGATTTTGCCCGATTTGTCGCGAATTGGATTGTAGGTTGCCTGGAGCGTAATGATCTCGCCCTTTTTGGTAACACGTCGGAATTCCGCAGCCTGGAATTCGCCGTTATTCAGATCAGCCCAGAACTTCGCATACTCCGGACTGTCACGGTACGCGGGTTCGACGAAAATCCGATGATGCTTTCCAATGATTTCCTGCAGGTCGTAACCAATGGCCCCGGTGAAGTTCTCGTTTGCAGTGATAATCAGGCCGTCGGGGGTGAATTCAATCATCGCCTGGGAGCGGCTGATCGCAGCGTTTTGCCCCGCATAATCTTCATTGAGCAGGCGGTCTTTCGCATCGGCCCATTCAACGACGAATCCTATGGGTTTTCCCCCCTGGCGCAGGGGCGTTACCAGAAGGTCGAACGCGTGTTTGCCAACCCTGATGGTCGCGTTATGCGGCTGACGGAGACTGGCGAGCATCGTGCGCTGGTGGGTTGGGTTTTTATGAAAAATGTCGATATTGCTGCCGATCAGCGTATCCATGCTGAATCGGGGCAGTTCTTTTTTGAGATCGTCTTCAACATTTTTCAGTAATTTGTGAACCGCCGGGTTCATATATGTAATATTTAATTTTTCGTCCGAAATCATCACGTTCGTACGGAGTGAGTCGATGCTTGATATTTTGGCGGTCAGTGATTTTGATCTGAATAAACGATCGAGCACAGGCAGACTCCTTTGGTGGCCGCGATGAATGGCTGGACGATAGCGATCGCCCCAGTCAGCGGACTGTGTCGATCCGAAGCATTTTATCGCAACCAAACATTGCGGCTTTATTAACTAAAAAAAATATTTTGCCGCCTGCTACGTGCCGATTGCGACGGGCGTGGAGTGTTTGGTGGCGGGCGCGGCAGGTGCGATCAGGGTCGAGCGAATTGGGGAGGGGTGGATTCGTTGCGGGGTGGATGGCCGGGTGTGCTCCGTTCGATGATCGCTTCCCGCTCTGCCCGGCTGGCTGCGCCAAGGGCGCGGGTTGCCGCCAGCACTTCCGGCGGGGCGGTTTCGGGGGTGCCGGCGTTGAAGGGGGGTTCGGGGGCGTATTCGAGGGATAGTTGGATGGTTTCGGCGGCGGATTGGCCGGCGAGTTCGGCGGCGAGGGTCAGGGCGAAGTCGATGCCGGCGGTGACGCCGCCGCCGGTGACGATGTTGCCGTCGCGGACGACGCGGGCTTTGACGGGCGTGGCGCCCAAGCGGGCCAGCAGGTCGAGCGCGGACCAATGGGTGGTGGCGCGTTTGCCGGCGAGTAGGCCGGCGGCGCCGAGCAGGAGGGCGCCGGTGCAGACCGAGGTGATGTAGCGGGCGGTGTTCGCCTGGGTTTTGACGAAGGCGAGGATGGTTTCATCGGTCAGCAGGGCGTTGATGCCGACGCCGCCGGGGATGCAGATGATGTCGAGTTGGGGGCAGTCGGTGATTGTGGTGGTGGGGGTGAGGATAAGGCCGGTGGCGGTGGTGATGGGGGTTAGGGTTTTCCAGATGAGGTGGAGTTGGGTGTCGGGGAGGGTTGCGAAGACCTCATAAGGGCCGGTGAGGTCGAGTTGCTGGACGCGGGGGAAGGTTAGGAGGCCGATGTGGAGGGGCATGGTAGTCAACTAAATACACAATTTATTAAAACTTTTAAGTAGGAAGTTATATCCACCTTACAATCACCATAATATTCAATAGACACAAACACTATTCCATTCCTATTTCAGATCGAATACTTTTCAGTATAGAAGAAACTAACTGAGCATTTGCATTTTTTACGCGAAAAAATTCTTTTTCATTTATCGAATCTATAAATCGAATATATATTTCTTGCTCTTCCATTGTACCGTAGCACATCATTTTTGCTCGATAGCTACCAATCTTGTTTGCTGCATTCTGGAGCACTTCGATGCCACTATTATGATTCATCGCATCGACAAATTTACTCATATCTGGAAGTAGGCCATCGAACATGTCTACTCGTCTTTTTAGGCGCTCTTTGAATATCTCATGCTTTCTATTTTCATTTTGCGACAAAGCCCAAATAATTAGACTAACTATCACCGCAATATATGGTGCGATTTTGAACAACATCGTTGTCTCCACGTAATTTCTCGAACACTCGTAATTTATAGAGATGAGTTAGCAAGAGTTTTTTGGTTCTTTTTTGCAAAAAAGAACGCCTTGCTTTGCCTTTTACGCCACCGACGTCTCATGCGTCGCCGAGAAGTGAATCTCCGGCGCGCGCTCCTGCGCATAGCGCAGCGACCAGGTATCACGGGCCAGGAACACCGGGCTGTCATCGCGGTCGAGGCCCATGGTGGATTGGTTGGCGTCGATGAAGTCTTTCAGGCGTTTGGGGTCGGCTGAGGTGATCCAGCGGGCGGTGGTGTAGGGGGAGGCTTCGAAGCGGATCGGGATTTTGTATTCGGTGTCGATGCGGGCGGCGAGGACGTCGAGCTGCAGGGCGCCGACGACGCCGACGATCCAGTCCGCGCCGAGCATGGGGCGGAAGATTTGGGCGACGCCTTCTTCGGCGAGATCTTCGAGGGCGCGGCGGAGTTGTTTGGCGCGCATCGGGTCGGCGAGGATGATGCGGCGGAGGATTTCGGGGGCGAAGCTGGGGATGCCGGTGAAGCGGAGGGGTTCGCCTTCGGTGAGCGTGTCGCCGACGCGCAAGCTGCCGTGGTTGGGGATGCCGATGATGTCACCGGGCCAGGCTTCCTCGGCCAGCGAGCGGTCGCGCGCGAAGAAGAAGATGGGCGCCTGGATCGCCATGGTTTTGCCGGCGCGGACGTGAAACAGTTTCATGCCGCGCTGGAAGCGGCCGGAGCAGATGCGGGTGAAGGCGATGCGGTCGCGGTGGTTGGGGTCCATGTTGGCCTGGACCTTGAAGACGAAGCCGGTGACGCTGGGGTCGGATGCGGCGACGGGGTGAGGTTCGGCGCGCTGGGTGGTGGGGGCCGGGGCGAATTGGGAGAGCATGGCGAGGAGTTCGACCACGCCGTAGTCTTTCAGGGCGCTGCCGAACAGGACGGGGGTGAGGTGGCCGGCGCGGAAGGCGGCTTCGTCGAACGCGGGGTAGGCGCCGGTGAGTTCGATCGCGTCCTGGACTTCGGCCATCTGGTCGGGCGGGACGGTGACGGGGGCGAAGACCTCGCCTTCGGGGGAGACGCGGCCGATCGGGCGGTGTTCGGCGATGTTCCAGCAGCCGCGAAACAGGCCGCCCATGCCGATCGGCCAGACCATCGGGCAGACATCGAGGGCGAGGGTGCTCGCGATTTCGTCGAGCAAGGTGAAGGGGTCCTGGCCTTCGCGGTCGATTTTGTTGATGAAGGTGATGATCGGGATGTCACGCAGGCGGCACACTTCGAACAGTTTGAGGGTCTGGGCTTCGATGCCGCGGGCGGCGTCGATCACCATGACGGCGGCATCGACCGCGGTGAGGGTGCGGTAAGTGTCCTCGGAGAAGTCCTGGTGGCCTGGCGTGTCGAGCAGGTTGAAGACGACATCGTGCCAGGTGAAGGTCATGACCGAGGAGGTGACGGAGATGCCGCGCTGGCGTTCGATCGCCATCCAGTCCGAGCGGGTGTTGCGGCGCTCGCGGCGGGCCTTGACCATGCCGGCTTCGTGGATGGCGCCGCCGAACAGGAGGAGTTTTTCGGTGAGCGTGGTCTTGCCGGCATCGGGGTGGGAGATGATCGCGAAGGTGCGGCGGGGCAGCGCGCCCTGGGTGGTGGCGTGTTCGGGGATCAGGGTCATGTCGTCCATCAGCGGGTTATAGCAACCGGGGGCGGCAATGTGTAGGGAAAGCCAGTGACCCCTGCCCGGTTCATCAGTGCCGATATCTATCGTGAGCCGATTGCGGTGCCGCCGCATCCGCTGGCGACCTTGCGCGCGCCGCTGGCGGAGGATTTGGCGCGCGCGATGGGGTGGCTGGGGGATCGCCAGTTCGTCGCCGCACCGCTCGCGGAAAGGTGCGCGTTGGAGCGGTTTCACGCGCCCGATTATATCGATGCGCTGATGCGGGCCGAGGCGGAGCAAGGGTTGCCGGATGAGCTGCGGGCGCGGTTTCGGATCGGGGCGGATGCGAACCCGATTCACCCGGCGGTGTACCGGCGGCCGGCGACCTCGGCCGGGGGCGCGATGCTGGCGGCGGCGCTGACGGCGGATGGTGGGGTGGTGCAGGTGCCGGGTGCGGGCAATCATCACGCCTGGCCGGCGCGGGCGAGCGGGTTTTGCTACATCAACGACGCGGTGCTGGGGATTCTGCCGTGGCTCGATCAGGGGTTGCGGCGGGTGGTGTACCTCGATCTGGATGCGCATCACGGCGATGGGGTGGAGGCGGCGTTTGCGGATGATGCGCGGGTGCTGACCATCAGCGTGCATGAAGCCGGGCGGTGGCCGCGCACGGGACTGGCGTCGGATACGGCGCGCGGGGTGATCAATTTTCCCGTGCCGGAAGGGTTCAATGATGCGGAGCTTGGCTGGGTGATGGCGCACGCGATCGTGCCGATGATCGAACGATTCCGGCCCGAGGCGATCATGCTGTTGCCGGGGGCGGATGCGCTGGCGGATGACGCGATGAGCCGGTTGGCGCTGTCGAACCACGGGTTATGGGCGGCGGTGGCGGCGGTGCGGCCTCTGGCGCCGCGCCTGATGGTGCTGGGCGGCGGCGGCTATAATCCCTATGCGCTGGCGCGCGCCTGGGCGGGGATTTGGGCGGTGCTGAACGATATTCCCATCCCCACGACCCTGCCGCCGGCGGCCTTGGACGTTCTGGGCGGGATACGCTATTTCCGGGGTGCGGCGCGGCCGCGGCCGGCGCATTGGTTGACCGCGCTGGCCGATCCGCCGCAAGACTTGGCGGTGCGGCCGGCAGTTCGGGCGCTGGCCGCCTGAATTTTGGAGTGGATCGATGAAGCGACTAACCGGATTTGTGCTGGCGTGCGTGGTGATCGGCGGTGTCGGCATCGCCCACGCCGATAATAAAATCACCGGGCCGCAGAAACCGCTGGCGACCGAAACGCTGACCATCGTCAATCAGCACGGCAAGCGCTTCACCTTCAAGGTGGAACAGGCGATGACGCCGCGCCAGCAGGAAATCGGCCTGATGTTTCGCAAAACCATCGCGGCGGATGAAGGCATGATTTTTCCGTGGGACCCGCCGCAGGTTTCGGAAATGTGGATGAAGAACACGCTCGCGCCGCTCGATATGGTGTTCATCGGGCCGCATGGCACGATCCGGCATATCGCCGATGACACCGTGCCGCAGAGCCTGCGGGTCATCTCCAGCCACGTGCCGGTGGCGGCAACCCTGGAATTGCAGGGCGGCATCACAGCCAAGGACGATATCGACGTGGGGGACAAAGTGATCGGCAAGCAATTCGGCGATGACAAGTAAGTTGCTTGCGCTGAAGCCGCACCCGGCATAGGAAGCGGATCATTCGGGGCGTGGCGCAGCCTGGTAGCGCGCTTGTTTTGGGTACAAGAGGCCCCCGGTTCGAGTCCGGGCGCCCCGATGCTTTACGAGGAACCGATATGAACCGCGCCCGCATCTATTTGCCGCCGAAAACCGCCATGCAGTCCGGCTGGGCGAAAACCCACCGCTGGGTGCTGGAATTCGAGCCCGCCATGGCGAAAACCATCGACCCGCTGATGGGCTGGACCGGCTCAGCCGATATGCTCGCAACCGAGGTGCGCCTGTCGTTCGGTACACGCGACGAAGCCATACGCTACGCCGAACGCCACGGCATCGCCTACGACCTCGAAATCCCCACCGAACACACCCGCAAACCCAAAGCCTACGCCGATAACTTCAAGTTCGACCGCCGCGCCAACTGGACCCATTGACGCCAACCACAGCGCCAGCAATTGATCCCAGCAACGGCCCCGTAGCTCAACTGGATAGAGCACCCGCCTTCTAAGCGGGATGTTGCGTGTTCGAGCCACGCCGGGGTCGCCAACCGCCGTCGGGCGGGGTTGGACGGGGTGTGGACTTGGAAGAAAGCAAGGCCAGGGGCTCTGCCCCTGGACCCCGTTAAAGGCGGAGCCTTTAAAATCCATTCGTTTTAGGCAAGGGGAGGGCGACCCAGGCCAGATCGACGGAACCACCGAGGCAGCGCCCTCCCCTTGCCTAAAACTAGCGGGTT